>JADFMW010000035.1 GCA_022563655.1 Pseudomonadota bacterium | reverse complement strand
CCCGCTGGAAGGTCAGCATCCTGCCGCTCGGCGGCTACGTGAAGATGTTCGGCGACGCCGACGCGGCCAGCACGCCGAGCGGCGAGCTGGGTGAGATGCCGCCCGACGAGCGGCGCGTCTCGTTCCACCACAAGCGGCTTGGCCAGCGCACGGCGATCATCCTGGCCGGTCCGCTCGCCAACTTCGTGCTCGCCGTGGTCATCCTTGCAGGACTGTTCGCGACCGTCGGGCAACGCATCACGCCGGCCGAGATCAGCATGGTGACGCCGGGAAGCGCGGCCGAGGCGGCGGGCATGCAGGCGGGCGACACGGTGTTGCGCATCGACGGCCGCGAGATCGACCGTTTCGAGACGCTGCAGCAGGTGGTCCGTGAAAACCAGGGCCTGCCGATGCGCTTCGTGGTGCGGCGCGACGGCGCCGAGGTCGAGCTCGTGGTCACGCCACGCCTGGTTGAGATAACCGACAACTTCGGCAACACCCACCTCTTCGGCCGCATCGGCGTCGGGCGGAGCGGCGTCACGTTCGTCCGCCACGATCCGCTGACCGCGGTGTGGGCGGCGGTCAAGGAGACGGCGTGGCTCACCGGAGCGACGCTGCAGGCGGTGGGTCAGATGATCGTGGGCACGCGAAGCGCCGACGAGCTCGGCGGTCCGATCTTCATCGCCCAGATCGCGGGGCAGGCGGCCGAGACCGGCATAGTCATGGTGTTCTGGTTCATGGCGGTGCTGTCGGTCAACCTCGGGCTGATCAATCTCTTCCCCATCCCCCTGCTCGACGGCGGTCACTTGCTGTTCTACGCGTTCGAGGCGATTCGCGGCAAACCGCTCGGCCAACGCGCCCAGATGTTCGGCTTTCGTATCGGACTTGCGATGGTCTTGACCCTGATGGTGTTCGTCACGTGGAACGACCTCGTGCGCATCAGGGTCTTCGACTTTCTCTTCGGGCTGTTATCGTAAATTCGGTCGGCTTGGTGGAGGGCGACTTGACGCGCTTCATTCGGATGATCGGCGTACTCGCCGTGCTGGCGGCCATGGCCCTCGCGGCCGGCCCGCTCGCGGCGCAACGCCCGGAGAGGGTCATCGAGCAAATTCGCGTCGAGGGCAATCAGCGCATCGAGGCGGAGACGGTGCGCGCCTACCTTCAGGACGGCGGAATCGCTGTCGGCGACGAGTTCGATCGCGAGCGCATCGATCGTGCGTTCAAGACCCTGTTTGAAACAGGCCTGTTCGCCGACATCAGCCTGCGGCGCGAGGCCGGCACGCTTGTCGTGAGCGTGCTGGAGAACCCGATCATCAACCGCCGGGCCTTCGAAGGCAATAGTCGTCTCAGCGACGAGGAGCTGGCGCTCGAAGTGGAACTGCGCCCGCGCGTCGTTTACACCCGCAGCAGGGTGCAGAGCGACGTTGCGCGACTCCTCGAGGTTTACCGGCGCAGCGGCCGTTTCGCGGCGACCGTCGAGGCTAAGGTCATCCACCAAGCGCAAAATCGTGTCGACTTGGTGTTCGAGATCAATGAAGGGCCCCTCACCGGCATCCGCAAGATCAGCTTCATCGGCAACAGCCGGCTCAGTGATCGCACGCTCAAGCGCAAGATCCGGACCAAGGAGTCGCGCTGGTACTGTTTATCCTGCTTCTTGACGGGCGAAGACACGTACGACCCCGATCGCCTGACGTTCGACCGCGAGCTCCTGCGCAGGTTTTACCGGTCAAAGGGGTACGCCGACTTTCGAGTCATTTCGGTCGTCGCCGAGTTGACCCGCGATCGCAGCGGTTTCTTCGTCACCTTTGCCTTGGAGGAAGGAGAACGGTACCACTTCGGCGCCGTCAAGATTGAAAACAATATTCGCGGCCTAGAAGTCAAAGACTTGTTCAAACATGTTCGTACAAAAACTGGCAAACTTTACGACGACAATAAAGTAGAAGAGACGATCCAGAAGCTCACCAATGAAGTCGGAAACGCCGGCTTTGCCTTTGTCGACGTCGAACGGGCGGAGGACCGGGACCGAGAATCCCGTACCATCACCATCACATACAAGATCGGCGAGGGGTCGCGGTCGTATGTCGAGCGCATCAACATCAGCGGCAACTTCCGCACTCGAGACGAAGTGATCCGCCGCGAGATGCGCCTTGTCGAGGGCGACGCCTTCAACTCGGCAAAGCTGCGTCGGTCTCAGCAACGCATCCGCAACCTCGGCTTCTTCGACAAGGTCGATGTGACCAGGGTCCGCGGGACGAGTCCGGACAAGCTGGTCATCGACGTCGACCTAGCCGAACGGCCGACCGGCCAGATCCAGCTCGGCGCGGGATTCTCGTCGCTCGAAGGTCCACTCGCCGACATTTCCCTTAGCGAGCAGAACCTGCTTGGCCGCGGTCAGCAACTGCGGCTTTCGTTCCGCATATCGGGGCAGCAGCAACTGCTCGACCTGGGCTTCACCGAGCCTTACTTCCTCGGGCGTGACCTCGCCGCCGGCTTCGACGTCTTCCGCCGTCTCATCGATGTCACCGGCGAGGACGATTTCGACCGCGAATCGATCGGCTTTGCGCTGCGCGCCGGTTATCCCCTCACCGATCGCATACGCCACCGAGTCGAGTTCGGCTTAAAGCAAGACACCATATCGGGCGTGAGTGGATCCTCCTCGCCCTTCATCACCACGGATGAAGGCGGGAGGGTGACCTCGTCCGTCAGCCAGACGCTATCCTACGACGTGCGCGACAATCGCTTCGAGCCAACCGAGGGATACGTCATCCGCCTCAACCAGATGGTCGCGGGCGTCGGCGGTGATGTCAACTTCCTGCGCCACCGTATCAGCGGGACATACTATCGCTCGATCACCGAGACATGGGTCGGCAGCCTCGCCGCCTCCTTTGGTAATATCTTCGGCTTCTCCGGCGATGACGTCCGCCTGAGCGACCGCTTCTTCGTCGGCGGCAGGAGTTTCCGGGGCTTCGATTCGTCCGGCATCGGCCCCCGCGACGCGTGCACCGACCAGGCTCTCGGCGGCAACATCAGGCTGACAGGAACAGCCTCGGTCAGCTTCCCGCTGGGCCTGGCCGAAGAGCTCAACTTCCGCGGCCGGCTGTTTACCGACGTCGGCACGCTGACCGAGATCGACCAAGCTGACCCAGGGACCAGTGAAGACCCGGGCGCGGACCCTGTCGCTGACGGTGCGATTATCCCGGTCGGTAATGCTTGCGCGGGATTTGTGAAAGGGGTTCCACGGCTCCTCGACGAGGCTTCGCTGCGCGCCTCCGCCGGCTTCGGCATCTCATTCGTTTCTCCCTTGGGACCGATGCAGTTGGATTTCGCCTGGCCGCTCCTTAAGGAAGACTTCGACGTAACGAAAGTCTTCACTTTTTCATTTGGAACGAGGTTCTGACCCATGCACGGGAAATCAGCCCGCTTCGCCCTGGCCGCCGTCCTGGCCGCGGCGGTTGTCGCCGCCACGACAAGCTTTGCCGGCGCGCAGGAAATACCGACGGCGAAGATCGCGGTTCTCGATACCCAGAAGATCCTGCGGAAGTCGACCGCGGCGGCTGGTATCAGGGACCAGGTCAAGCAGCAGCGCGCGATCTACCAGGATGAATTCGCCCGGCAGGAACGCGAGCTGCGCGCCGCCGAAGAGGAGCTGACGCGACAGCGCACGATCCTCTCCTCGGAAGCGTTTGCCCAGAAGCGGCGCGAGTTCGCGGCGCGCGTCTCCGCGGTGGAACGGGGCGTGGAAACCCGCAAGCGCGAGCTCGACCAAGCCTACGGCACCGGCATCAAACAGGTGGAGCGAGCGCTGGCCGGCATCATCAGCGACCTTGCCAAGGAGCGCGGTTTCAACTTGGTCTTGTCGCGGACGCGCGTGCAAAGCGTCGTCTTATACGCCAACAGCGCGTTAAACATATCGGACGAAGTGTTGCTTCGGCTCAACGAACGCCTGCCGTCGGTGAAGGTGCCCCTGGCGCAAAACTGAGACATGGCTGATCCACGTTTCATCTCGGCGCGGGGCCCGTATGCCTTGGCCGAGCTGGCGGAGGCAGCCGAGGCCGAGCTCGAGGCCGGCGCCGATGGATCGATCCGGATCGTCGATATCGCACCGCTCGACGCCGCCGAGAGCAACACCATCAGCTTTCTCGACAACAAGCGCTATATCGAAGCGTTCACGAAGAGCCGCGCCGGCGCCTGCGTCGTGCACCCGAGCCTCGCCGACCGGGCGCCGCCGGGCATGGCGTTGCTGCTGGCCGAGCAACCCTACCAAGCCTTCACGCGGGTGGTGCGCGAGTTTTATCCGCCGCCGACGGTGGAGCCGGGGATCGCGCCGTCCGCGGTGATCGATCCCGACGCGACGCTGGGCCCCGGCTGCCGCATCGATCCGGGCGCCGTGATCGGGCCGCGCTGTGAGATCGGCGCACGCTGCCACATCGGCGCCAACGCGGTCGTTGGGGCCGGCGTGGTCATCGGCGACGACTGCATCATCGGCGCCTGCGCCTCGCTGAGCCACTGCCTGGTCGGCGAGCGCGTCATGATCTATCCTGGCGTGCGCATCGGACAGGAAGGCTTCGGCTTTGCTTCGGGCCCGCAGGGGCATTTGCGCATGCCCCATGTCGGACGGGTAATCATCCACGATGATGTCGAGATCGGCGCCAACACGACGATCGACCGCGGCAGCAGTCGTGACACGGTTATCGGGCCGGGGTGCATGATTGATAATTTGGTTCAGATCGCGCATAACGTTGAGCTCGGAAAGGGATGCGTGGTCGTCTCGCAGGTGGGGATTTCCGGCAGTACCACGCTCGGCGACTTCGTCGTATGTGGAGGACAGGTTGGTTTTGCCGGGCATCTCACCATCGGCGACGGCGTCGAGCTCGCCGCTCGGGCCGGGGTCACGCGCGACCTTGAGCCGGGCCGCACCTATGGCGGTTTTCCAGCCGTTCCGGCGGCGCAGTGGAAACGCCAGGCCGCGGTCCTGGCGCGGCTGGTGAAAACGAAAGGCAAGACGTAAATGGCGGAGGCGGCAAGCAGCGTGATCGGCGATTCGCTGGACATCGAGCGGGTGATGCAGATGATCCCGCATCGCTACCCGTTTCTGATGATCGATCGCGTCGTCGATATCGTCGCCGGCGCAAGCGCGGTTGGCGTCAAGACCGTCAGCGTCAACGAACCGTACTTCCAGGGACACTTCCCCCAGCGGCCGGTGATGCCCGGCGTGCTCATCATCGAGGCCATGGCCCAGTCGGCCGCGGTCCTGGTTGTCTACTCTCTGGGCCCGGAGTCGGAAGGCAAGCTGGTCTACTTCATCTCCATCGACGAGGCCCGTTTCCGCAAGCCTGTCGTGCCGGGCGACACCCTTTATGTCCACGTCAACAAGCGCCACCGGCGCGGCAACGTGTGGAAGTTCGACTCGGAGGCCAAGGTCGACGGGAGGGTGGTGGCCGAGGCGACCATCACGGCCATGATCGTGGACGAGTGAATGGCCACGGTCCATCCCACGGCGATCGTCGAGCCGAGTGTTAAGCTTGCCGACGACGTCACCATCGGTCCGTACTGCGTGGTCGAGGGCGACGTCGTGCTCGGCCCTGGGGTCCGGCTCGAATCGCACGTCGTCATCGTCGGGCGCACCAAGATCGGCGCGAACTGCCACATCTTCCCGTTCGCCTCGATCGGCCCGCGCCCGCAGGACCTCAAATACGCGGGCGAGCCCTCCGAGCTGATCATCGGCGCCGACAACATGATCCGCGAGTACGTCACGATGCACCCCGGCACGAAGGGCGGCGGCATGGCGACGCGCGTCGGAAACCACGGCCTGTTCATGGTTGGCGTCCATGTCGCGCACGACTGTGTCGTGGGCGACAACGTCGTCATGGCCAACAACGCCACCCTCGGCGGCCACGTGGTGGTCGGCGACTACGCCGTGCTCGGCGGGCTCGCGGCGGTGCACCAGTTCGTGCGCATCGGCCACCACGCGATGGTCGGCGGCATGTCGGGCGTCGAGCATGACGTCATCCCATACGGCTCGGTCATGGGAGACCGGGCGAATTTGTTGGGCCTGAACGTTATCGGCATGCGGCGCCGGGGCTTCAGCCGCGAGGATATCCGCTTGCTGCGCAGGGCCTACCGCCTGCTGTTCGCCCCAGAGGGCACGATGGCCGAACGCGTGAGCGACGTCGCCCAACTGTTCCCGGACAACCCAGCCATAATGGATATCGTCGAGTTCATCGGGGCCGACAGCCCGCGCGCGATATGCCAGCCAAAAGACGGTCGTGCGGTCGCCTAAGCTCGGTATTCTCGCCGGCTCCGGCGTGTTGCCACGGTGCTTGATCGACGCCTGCCGCGAAGCCCGGCGCGATGTCTTCGTCGTCGCG
This sequence comes from Pseudomonadota bacterium, assembly GCA_022563655.1. Lineage (GTDB taxonomy): Bacteria > Pseudomonadota > Alphaproteobacteria > JAAXGF01 > JAAXGF01 > JADFMW01. The sequence continues at coordinate 8,883 of JADFMW010000035.1, read as the reverse complement.
TTCGAGGGCATTGCCCGCGCCGAGGATATCGACGCGGCGGCGCATGCGTGGGTGCACTTGGGGGAGGTCAAACGGACTTTCGAGCTGCTTCACGAAGCCGACGTCGAAGAGGTTGTACTCGCCGGTCCGGTCGGGCGTCCCTCGCTGCGGAGTCTGCGTCTCGACGGCCGCGCGCGAAAGCTCCTTATGAAGCTGGGTTGGGGCGCGTCCGGCGACAACCAGCTGCTGTCGCTTTTGGTCGATGAGCTGGAAGGCGAGGGGTTTCGGGTGGTCGGCGTCGACGACATATTGACCGACCTCGTGGCGCCCTTGGGGCCGATCGGCTCGCTCGAGCCTGACGCCGACGCCCGGGCCGACATCGCCGTGGCGGCCAGAGTGGCGCGGGCGCTGGGCGCTCTCGACATCGGCCAGGCGGTGGTGGCGCAGCAGGGCGTCGTCCTCGGCGTCGAGGCCGTCGAGGGCACCGACGCGCTGCTCGCGCGGTGCGCGAAACTGCACCGCCGCGAGGGGCCGGGCGGCGTCCTCGTCAAGCTCAAGAAACCGGGGCAGGAGCGGCGCGCCGACCTGCCGACGATCGGTCCACGCACGGTCGAGGGTGCGCAGCGGGCGGGCCTCTCGGGCATCGCCGTCGAAGCGGCCGGAGCATTGGTCATCGACCAGGCCGCGGTCGCCGCGGCCGCCAACGCCGCCGGCATGTTCGTGGTCGGCATCGCGCCGGAGGAGGATTGAGCGCGGATTCGCCCGGTCCGCTGATCTTTCTGGTCGCCGGCGAGCCATCGGGCGACATGCTCGGCGGCCGCCTGATGGCGGCGCTCGGGGACAAGACCGGCGGCGCGGCGCGCTTCGCCGGCGTCGGCGGCGAACGCATGATCTCCGAGGGCCTCGAGAGCCTGTTTCCGATGGGCGAGCTCAGCGTGATGGGCTATGTCGAGGTCGTCCCCAGGATTCCCCGTCTGCTCGCCCGCCTGCGCCAGACCGCGGCCGCGGCCCGGGCGTTGCGGCCCGACGCCGTGGTCACGATCGATTCGCCGGAGTTCTCGTTCCGGCTGGCCCGACGGCTCGCCGGCGCGGGCATGCCGCTGATCCATTACGTCGCTCCCCAGGTGTGGGCGCACCGGCCGGGGCGCGCCGCACGCCTTCCCCGGTTGCTCGACCACATGCTGGCGCTGTTGCCGTTCGAGCCGCCCTTTTTCGAGACGTTCGGTCTGCCGTGCAGCTTCGTCGGCCACCCGGTGGTGGAGGAGGGGGCCGACCGCGGCGACGGGCCGGCGTTCCGCGCCCGCCACGGCATTTCCCCCGAGGCCAAGGTCGTTTGCACCTTGGCGGGCAGCCGGCATAGCGAGGTGGTGCGCATGCTGCCGGTGTTCGGCGAGACGCTGGGGCTCCTGGCCGCCCGCTTTCCGGGCCTGCGGGCGGTGGCGCCGACGGTCGAGACGGTGGCGGCCGAGGTCGCCGCGGCGGCGGCGCGCTGGCCGGTCGATACGCTCGTGGTCACTGGCCGCCACGAGAAGCACGACGCCTTCGCCGCCTCGACCGTCGCGCTCGCCGCCTCGGGCACGGTGGCGCTCGAACTGGCGATAGCCGGCCTGCCGGCGGTCATCACCTACAAGGCCAACCCGTTGACGGTCTGGGCGGCGCGCCGCATGATGCGGGTGCCGTACGTAAGCTTGGTCAACCTCATTCTCGACCGGCCCGTGGCGCCGGAACTGCTGCAGGAGCGCTGTCGCCCCGATCTGCTGGCCGACGCGGTCGGTGCGCTGCTCGCGGATCGTCGCGCCCGCGCGGAGCAGAGCGCCGAGGCGCGGCGCGCGGCCGAGCTGCTCGGCATGGGCGGTACGCCGCCGAGCCGTCGCGCGGCGGAAGTGGTGCTCGACGTTATCGCCGGTGCCGCGCGCGCGAAGCCAGCGTCATGAGCCGCCCTCCGGCGGGCAAGGAGAGAAAGCGATGACAAGCACCGTTTCCGAGAACTATCGCCTGCTTCACACCATGATCCGCGTGCGCGACCTCAAGAAGTCTCTCGACTTCTACACGCGGCTTCTCGGCATGAAGCTGCTGCGGCAAAAGGACTACCCGAGCGGCGAGTTCACCTTGGTCTTCGTCGGCTACGGCGACGAGGCAAGCGACGCGGTGATCGAGCTGACCCATAACTGGGGCCGGACCGAGCCCTATGATCTGGGCACCGGCTTCGGGCACCTCGCGATCGGCGTGCCCGACATCCATGCCACGTGCGACCGGCTGGCCGCCGAAGGCGTGAATATCCCGCGTCCGCCGGGCCCGATGAAGCACGGCGGCAGCGTCATCGCCTTTATCGAAGATCCGGACGGCTACAAGATCGAGCTGATCGAGAAGAAGCCCGAGGCGGCGCCTTAGCGGCTACTGGCGAGTCCCGCCGTCGTGCTTGCCGCGTTGGTCGAGCGGCACGTAAGGCCGCGGTCCGTAGCCGGTGTACAGCTGCCGCGGGCGGCCGATTTTTTGCGTCGGATCCTCGATCATCTCGTTCCACTGGGCCACCCAACCCACGGTCCTCGCGACGGCGAAGATCACCGTGAACAAGTGCGGCGGAATGCCTATGGCCCGTAAGATGATGCCCGAATAGAAGTCGACGTTCGGGTACAGCCTGCGACGCACAAAGTACTCGTCGTCAAGGGCGATGCGCTCCAGCTCCATGGCGATCTTGAGCAGCGGCTCGTTCTTCACGCCGAGATCGTCGAGCACCTCGTGGCAAGTCTTGCGCAGGACCCGCGCGCGCGGATCGTGGTACTTGTAGACGCGGTGCCCGAAGCCCATCAGCCGGAACGGATCGTCCTTGTCCTTGGCGCGGGCGATGAACTCGGGGATGCGCTTGACCGTTCCGATCTCGCTCAGCATGTTGATCACGGCCTCGTTGGCGCCGCCGTGCGCCGGACCCCACAGCGAGGCGATCCCGGCGGCGATGCAGGCATATGGATTGGCGCCCGACGAACCGGCGAGCCGCACCGTCGAGGTCGAGGCGTTCTGCTCGTGGTCGGCATGCAGGATGAAGATGAGGTCGAGCGCGTGCGCCAAGACCGGGTTCACCCGATACTCCTCGCACGGCACCGCAAACATCATGTGCAGGAAGTTTTCGGCGTAATTCAGATCGTTGCGCGGGTAGACGAACGGCTGGCCGATCGAGAACTTGTACGCCATCGCCCCGATCGTGGGAATCTTCGCGATCAGCCGGAACGAGGAAATCATGCGGTGGTGGGGGTCGGTGATGTCCAAGGCGTCGTGGTAGAACGCCGACATCGCGCCCACCACCCCGACCATCATCGCCATCGGGTGCGCGTCGCGGCGAAATCCGCGGAACAGGAACGTGAGCTGCTCGTGCACCATGGTGTGCATGGTGACGTCGTAATCGAACTTCTTTTTCTGTTTCCTGTTCGGCAGCTCTCCGTTGAGCAGCAGGTAACAAACCTCGACGAAGTCGCTGTGCTGGGCGAGTTCGTCGATCGGGTAACCGCGATATAGAAGGATGCCCTTCTCGCCATCGACGTAAGTGATTTTCGATTTGCAGCTCGCCGTCGCCATGAAGCCGGGGTCGTAAGTGAAGTAGCCGGTCTTGGCGTAGAGCTTGCCGACATCGATCACGTTCGGCCCGAGGGTTCCCTTGAAAACCTCGAACTCCTGCGGACACGCGCCATCCGTGGCGCCGTCGGTAAACGACACGCTGTGAGAAAGCACGGGCTTGCTCTTGGGTTTTATGGGTTTTGCGATTTGCGCCATGGTTGTCCTTGCCCTGCCATCGACCTACGCCCGGCCCGCGCGGCGTATATTCCTACCTCTTAAGATCCGGCCTCCCTCTCCGGCCTCCCTCTTAAGATAAGACCTCCGGCCTACCTGTTAAGATAGGACCTCCGGGGCGAATGCGCAATTCACCCCAACGTGAAGATTCATCTCTTGACGTCGCCGATTCGCGCCAGTGTCTCGGCCCGTCCCAGAACCACCATCACCTCGAAGATTCCAGGCGACGTCCTCGACCCCGTGAGCGCGGCGCGCAGCGGCTGCGCCACGTCGCCAAGCTTCACCCCCTCGTGTGCGGCGAAGGCGCGCGCCGCCCGCTCGAGCGTCTCCTCGTCCCAGCTTTCGACCGCCGCCACGGCCGGCGCCAGACGGGCGAGGCGAGCCGCGCCCTCGCCAGCCACCAGCTTGGCCGCCTCGGGCGCCAGCGCAAGCGGTCTCTCATCAAGATAAAAGTATGCGTTCTCAGCAAGTTCAGAAATCGTTTTCGCGCGTTGCTTTAACCCCTGCATGCCGTTCACGAGGCGGGCAAGCGCGCACTCGTCCGGCTGCTGGCCATGGGCCGCGGCGTAGCGCTCGGCGACCAGTCCGGCGAGCCGCTGGTCGTCGGCTTGGCGCAGATAATGGCCGTTGAGGCTGTCGAGCTTGTCGAAGTCGAAGCGCGCCGGCGAGCGCCCCACGGCATCGATGCCGAACCATTCGAGCGCTTGTTCGGTCGAGATGATTTCGTCGTCGCCGTGGCTCCAGCCAAGCCGCAGCAGGTAGTTGCGCATCGCCTCGGGAAGGTAGCCCTGCTCGCGGTAGGCGCCGACGCCCAACGCCCCGTGCCGCTTCGAGAGCCTGGCGCCGTCGGGTCCGTGGATCAACGGCACGTGGGCAAACGCGGGTACGTTCCAGCCGAGCGCCTCGAATATGAAGGTATGCTGGAACGCGTTCGTCAGGTGATCGACACCACGGATCACGGTGGTCACGCCCATCTCGTGATCGTCGACCACGACAGCGAGCGTATACGTCGGCGTACCGTCGCTGCGTAACAGGACGATGTCGTCGAACTCGCTGTTGTCGACGCGAACCTCTCCTTGAACCAAGTCGTTGATGATGGTTTCGCCCTCCAAGGGCGCCTTGAAGCGGATCACCGGGCGCACGCCGGGCGGCGCCTCGGAAGGATCGCGATCGCGCCAACGGCGGTCGTAACGTGTCTTCAAGCCCTCGGCCATCCTGCGTTCGCGCATCTCGGCGAGCTCTTCGGGGGTGCAGTAGCACCGATACGCTTTGTCGCGAGCGAGCAGGCTCTGCGCCGCCTCGGCGTGGTGCGTGGCGCGGGTGGACTGGTAGACAACCTCGCCGTCCCAGTCGAGGCCGAGCCAGGCCAGCCCGTCGAGGATCGCGCCGATCGCCTCCGTCGTCGAGCGCTCGCGGTCGGTGTCCTCGATGCGCAGGCGAAAGCGGCCGCCGTGATGGCGGGCGTAAAGCCAGTTGAACAGCGCCGTGCGGGCGCCGCCGATGTGCAGGAACCCCGTGGGTGAGGGAGCGAAACGGGTGATGATTTCGGTCATGCGGCGGGGCTTCGAGCGGCGGCGGCGGGGAGCGCTGGTGTAGCATATCCGTGGCCGGATTGCAGCGGCGCGGGCGCAATTTCATGTCGGCAAGCCGGCAAGATCGCGCTACAGTTCGGGCCCGACCGGGTGGCGGGAAACGGACAGGCGAGCTATCGCCGCTCCCGCTAGCGGTGTGCATCGACAGGGCGGCGCCATGACCGGAGCGCCTCTAGAGGGGACGAGCGGGGAGCGCCTCAGCCTGCCTTGGCGCAAGGCTTTGTCCTGGCTATACGCCGGGCTATACGCCGGTTTTCCGGTGGTGCGCCTGGCCCGGCCGGCCGGCCGGCGCCTTGCCGCCGCCCTGCTCGCCGAGCGCGAGCGTTGGCCGCTGTGGTTGCCGGTGGGGCTCGGCGCCGGCATCGCGCTCTACTTCGCCTTGCCGGTCGAGCCGCCGCCCTGGCTCGGCCAGATCTGTGCGGCGCTCGCCCTGTTGGCGGTGGTCGCCGCGCGCGGCCGGCCGGCGTGGTTCATCGCCGCGCTCGCCGCGGCCGTCGTCGCCGGCGGGTTCGCCGTCGCCCAGCTGAGGACCGGCCTGGTGGCGGCGCCGGTGCTCTCCGGACCACTCTCCTACGCGGCGGTCACCGGGCGGGTCGTCGAGAATTCGGTTCGCTCGGGCGGGCGCAGGTTGGTCCTCGACAACGTCGCCATCGAAGGCCTCGACCCGGCGGCGACGCCCGAGCGCGTGCGCATAACACTGCGCGGCGAGTCGAACTCCTGGGTTCCAGGTGATTGGGTCGGATTGCGCGCCAACCTGTGGCCGCCGCGTCGCCCGGTCGCGCCCGGCGCGTTCGACTTTGCCCGCAAGGCCTATTTCGAGCGCTTGGGCGCCTTCGGCTTCGCTTACGGGCGGCCGCACGCGATCGCGCCGTCCGCGGCTGAGTCGGCAAGCGGCCTCGACAACGCCGTCGGCCGCCTGCGCCACGATGTTACCGGCCGGACTCGCGCCGCGCTCGACGGGCAGGCCGGGGCGATGGCCGCGGCGCTGCTCACGGGCGAGCGCGGCGCCATCGGCGAGGACGTGCTCACCGCCATGCGCAACGCCGGGCTCGCCCATCTGCTGGCGATTTCCGGGCTGCATATCGGCCTCGTCGCCGCCATCGTGTTCTTCGCCGTGCGCGCGCTGCTCGCGTTGTGCGAGCCGCTTGCCCTGCGCTACGCGATCAAGAAATGGGCCGCGTGCGCGGCGTTCGCCGGCACCGCGTTCTACCTGGTGCTTTCGGGGGCGACGATTTCCACCCAGCGCGCCTTCCTGATGAGCGCGCTGGTGCTCGCCGCGATTCTGTTGGACCGCACCGGGATCAGGCTGCGGTCGGTCGCCTGGGCGGCGGCGGTGGTGCTGCTCGTTCAGCCCGAAAGCCTGCTCGGGCCCAGCTTTCAGATGTCGTTCGCCGCCGTGACCGCGCTGGTCGCCGTTTACGGGAGCCTGCGCGATCGGTCTTCCCGCTGGCCGGTGGAAAAGGGACTGCTCTATCGCTGGTTTCTGTATCTCGCCTTCGTCGGTCTCACCACCGTGATCGCCACCACCGCCACCGCTCCGTTCATCGTCTACCACTTCAACCGGCTTGCCGTGTACGGGCTGGCGGCGAACCTCCTGGCGGTGCCGATGATGGCGTTCTGGATCATGCCTTGGGGGGTCGCCGCCCTGGTGCTGATGACCTTCGGCCTCGAGTCCTGGGCGCTGGCGCCGATGGGCTGGGGGATCGATGCGGTGATCGCCGTCGCCAAGACGGTCTCGGGCTGGCCCGGCTCGGTGGCGCTGCTCCCGGCGATGCCGATGGCCGGGTTGGTCCTCACGGTCGGCGGCGGGTTGTGGCTATGCCTCTGGCAGCGCCGCTGGCGCTGGTTCGGCGCGCTGGCCTTCGCGGCCGGGCTGCTCACTCCGGGCTTGGTCCGCGGCCCCGACGTGCTCGTCGACGAAAAGGGTAAGCTGTTCGCGGCGCGCACCGCCGATGGCGCGCTCGCGCTGTCGTCCCGCAGGTCGGCGCGGTTCAGCGGCAAGATGTGGCTGCGGCGCAACGGCCAGGATGTCCCGGCGCCGTGGCCCGGCGATGACAACGGGCTTCGCTGCGACGGCGCCGGCTGCATATACCGCGCCAAGGGCCAGGTGGTGGCGCTGGTGCGCGACAGCCGGGCGCTGGCCGACGACTGCCGCGTCGCCGACGTGGTGATGAGCGCCGTGCCGGTGCGCCGGCCCTGCCCCTCGGCGCGGGTGGTGATCGATAGGATCGATCTATGGCGCGGGGGCGCCCACGCGCTTTACCTCGAAGCGAACGGCGTGCGCGTCGAGAGCGTCATCGCCGGCGGCGGCGAGAGGCCGTGGACGCCGCGGCCCGGCGGCGACTAACCCGACCGATATGAACGCGCCCTAATACTTGCGCATCAGGGCGACGAGCCGGCCCTGCACCTTGACCCGGTCGGGCGGGAAAATACGCGTCTCGTACTTCGTGTTGGCCGCTTCGAGAGCGATCGATTCTCCCTTGCGGCGCAGGCGCTTGAGCGTCACCTCCTCGTCGTCGATCAGGGCGACGACGATGGCGCCGGTGTTGGCCGTATCGCAGCGTTGGATGATCGCCGTGTCGCCGTCGAGGATGCCGGCGTCAATCATCGAATCGCCTTCCACCTCGAGGGCGAAATGCTCGCCCCGGGCCATGAGGCTGGTCGGCACGTCGATGGTGTTCGAATGATCGCGCAGCGCCTCGATGGGCGTGCCGGCGGCGATTCGGCCCCACAGCGGCAGGCTCACGTTCTCCACGGCGCGATTGACGGTGGTGCCCGACAGCGGCCCCTTGAACTCGCCGCGAATGACGTTCGGCGGATAATCGCCGGGCGCCGCCATCGCGTCGGGCAGCTTGAGCACCTGAAGCGCGCGCGCGCGGTGGGGCAGCCGACCGATGAAGCCGCGCTCTTCGAGCGCCGTGATCAGGCGGTGGATGCCCGACTTCGAGCGCAGGCCAAGTGCATCCTTCATCTCGTCGAACGAGGGCGAGACGCCGTCGGCCTTCAGCCGCTGATTAACGTATGTCAAGAGTTCGTGTTGCTTGCGGGTCAGCATGTGACGCCCCCAATATCTAGAACAAATGCAAAACTCACCCACATGTTCTAGTTGCGTTCCCACCGCACGTCAAGTGTTTTTTTCGAAAAAAAGGGGGACTGTCGCTTTTTTTCGTCCGAGGCGGGCCAGAGGCGGGCCGGCGGCGGGCCGCAGGCATCGCTGGCGCTACAGGCGGATGATCTCGACCCGCTCGCCGGCCTTCGCCGGCGGCGCGTGCGGCGGGCGAACGATGAGGCAGTCGGCGGCCGTCAAGGTCGACAGCATGGCGCTGTCCTGCTTGTCGAACGGGGTCGCCACCAGCTCGCCGCCCGAGCCGCGCGCGAGGCGCGCGCGCAGGTAGCTCTCGCGCTCGTCGTTGGCCTCGAGGTCGCGGTCGAGCCGCGCGCCTTCACGCGGCTCGTTTGGCGTCTCGACGCCGAGCATGACGTCGATGGCGGGGCGCAGGAAGAGCATCGCGCACAACAGCGACGACAC
>JADFMW010000034.1 GCA_022563655.1 Pseudomonadota bacterium | reverse complement strand
GTAGCGCCCGAGCTTATGCGAGGCAGCCAAGGCCTAGGGAAGCGGCCGCCCGGCGATTGAGGGAGCATACAACGGATCATTCTTATGATCCGGTGGTATTGGTACGATCAGGAAATGGCCAGGAAGTGCGCCAGCGCAACCGCGCCCAGCACCGGCACGCAGCATACCGCCGCCAGCACGATGGGCGCCGCCGCGCGGGCGGCGCGGCTCTCGCCAAGATACATTTGCCGGGCGGCGAGATCGGCGAAAAAGACCAACAGCAGGAGCGCCAGCGCCGGCAGGCTCACCGCCTTTTCATAGAGCGCCGCGATCGAGGCGAGCAGGAACAGCGCGCCGCCCGCGCCCATCAGCAGCGCGGCGCCATAGGGGAAGACATTGGTCGGCCAATTCCAAAGGCTGAAGCCGAACAGCGCGGCGGCCAAGGCGACGGAGAGATGGGCGATGACGGAAGCACCGCCCAGCATCGCCACTGCCGCCAGGCCGAGCGCCGCGATCAACAGTTTGATCACCGGATTGAGACCCGCCTGGCGCTCCGCTTCAAGGCGCCACAGGGCGGCGACGCTGGCCAGCCACAGCGCGCCGAGTCCGGCCAAGGCCCAGGCGCCGGCGCTCTCCACACCCGGGCGCTCAAGCCAATAGAGCAGGGCGGCGAAACCGGCGGGGAAGAGCAGCCAGCGCAGGAAGGTCGCCACGCGCGTGAAATCGAGGAAAAAGCCGAGCACCAGGCCGCCGGCGACGCCATAAACCAGCTTGTCCAGCGGCGAAAGCGGCGGCAGGGAGGGGACGCCGTTAATCAGAAAATAAACGGCGGCAAAGCTCAGGGCGACGGCGGCGCCGGCCACGCGCGGCCCATGATCGCGGCCATTGGCGAGGCGGACGGCGCCGGTCAGAACAAAGCCCAGCACAGCGGGCAGAAGCGCGCTTTGCACCGCCGTCTGGTCGAAAAATCCGTTTTCTATCTTGGCCTCCCTGGATCGCTGCGCCGATGCTGGAATTTGGACTGCCGGGGCACATGTTTTACTGTATGTAATCCCGACACGCATGCGATAAAGGAGGCAGGGTGGAATTCACCGTCAAGCCCGATCCCGGAGACCCCAGCCTGACGCGCGAGATGCGCGGGCTGGATCAGGATGGCAAGGAAATGCGCCTCAACGTGATCGAGGAGCGCCCGCTGACGATCTTTCTCAACGCGCAGGAGATCGTCACGGTGATGACGATTCGCGATTATCCCGAATATCTCGCCCTCGGCTATCTCCTGAACCAGCGCATGCTGCTGCCCGACGACAGGGTGACGGCGGTCGCCTATGAAGAGGATATCGAGACCATTGTCGTGCGCACGCGGCGCAAGACCGATTACGAAGAAAAATTGCGCAAGAAAACGCTCACCTCGGGCTGCGCTCAGGGCACCGCTTTCGGCGACCTGATGGAGCATATCGATAGCGTGCGATTGCCCCGGGACGTGGTCGTCAAAACCTCCTGGCTCTACAGCCTGAGCCGCAAGATCAACACCCAGCCCAGCCTCTATCTGACGGCGGGCGCGATTCACGGCTGCGTGCTGTGCGAGGCGGACCGGCCGCTCTTCTACATGGAGGACGTCGGCCGCCACAACGCGATCGACAAGATCGCCGGCTACATGTTCCTCGAGCGCATCGCGCCCGCGGGCAAGCTGTTCTACACCACCGGGCGGCTGACCAGCGAGATGGTCATCAAGACGGTGCAGATGGAGATCCCGATCCTGATGTCGCGCTCGGGCTTCACCGCCTGGGGGGTGGCGCTCGCGCGCCAGGCCAATCTGACGCTGATCGGCCGCGCCAAGGGCAAGCGCTTCATCGCGCTCTCGGGCGAGCAGCGCATCGTCTACGACGCCGATTTGAGCCAGGTCTGGCAGGAGCCCCGCGCGATCCAGCGCAAGGCGGGCCTGGCCGACGGCGATGCGGCCTGAGCCGGCCGCCGGCGTCGCCGGCGTGCTGCTCGCCGGGGGGCGCTCGCGGCGCTTGGGCGGCGGCGATAAGACGTTGCTCACGCTGGGCGGCGAGACCGTCCTGGCGCGGGTCATCGCCCGCGCGAGGCCGCAGGTTCGCGTGCTCGCGCTCAACGCCAACGGCGATCCCGCGCGCTTCGCCGAGTACGGCCTCGAGGTGGTCGCCGACGTGGTCGCGGGCTTTGCCGGTCCCCTCGCCGGCGTGCTGACCGGCCTCGAGTGGGCGGCGGAGTTCGCGCCGGACTGCCCGTGGGTCGCGAGCTTCGCCACCGACGCGCCGTTCCTGCCGGCGGACCTGGTCGCGCGGCTGATGGCCGCGGTCGAGGACGAGGGCGCCGACATGGCCTGCGCCGCGAGCGCCGGGCGGGCGCATCCGGTGTTCGGCCTGTGGCCGGTGCGGCTTGCCGGCGACCTGCGCCGCGCGCTGACCGACGAGGGCATCCGCAAGGTCGACGTATGGACCGCGCGCTACCGCTTGGCCGTGGCCGAGTTCGCCCACGACCCCGTGGACCCGTTCTTCAACATCAACCGCCCCGCCGACCTCGCGAAAGCCGAGGCGCTGCACGCCCGGCTCGAAGACGCCGCAGCCTGATCGAGCGTCCCGGCGGGCCTCCGCGCGGTCAGTCGTCCGGCCCGGCCACGGCCGAGCTTCTGAGATCGGTGATGACCATGCAGCCCGGCTTGTGGGTGATGCAGACAGGCGGGCGCGCCTGCTCGATGGCGACCTGCGGGGTCACGCCGCAGGCCCAGAAAACCGGGATTTCATCGTCGCGCACCTCGACGCTGTCGCCCTCGTCGGGCCGGCCCAGGTCGGAGATGCCGATGAGCGCCGGATCGCCGATGTGCACCGGCGCCCCATGCGCCACGTCGAAGCGCGAGGTGATCTGAATCGCGCGGATGGCGTCGGCCGCCCTGAACGGCCGCATCGACACCACCATCTTGCCGCGAAACGGACCGGCCGGGTTGGTGTCGATGTTGGTCCGGTACATCGGCACGTTGGTTCCGGCGGCGATGTGGCGCAGCGGCACGCCGTCGCCGAGCAGCGTCTGCTCGAACGAGAACGAGCAGCCAAGCACGAAGGCGACGAAGTCGTCGCGCCACAGCGAGGTGATGTCGGTCGGCTCGTCCACCGCTTGGCCGTCGCGAAACACCCGGTAGCGGGGCACATCGGTGCGGATGTCGAGGTCATCGCCCAGCGTCGGCAGCCGGGGATCGCCCGGCTTCGACGCCGCGAGCAGCGGGCAGGGCTTGGGATTGCGCTGACAATAGCTGGCGAAGTCGGCCGCCATGGCGGCCGGCAGGACGACTAGGTTGCCTTGCACGTAATCCGGCGCCATGCCCGCGGTGTGGCCGTCGTGCGCCCCGGCCCGGATGAGGCGCCGCGCCTCCGCAGCCGTCTCCTCGTGACCGGACGACCGCGCCGACGATGGCTGGACCTGGCTCTTCGAGCGCATTACAAAACGCCTCAACCCAAGCTCGCGCGGAGCTCCACGCGCGGGTAACGTGCGCTGGTAGTCAACCATGCCGGCAGCGCGAAGTCCACCGGCGCCAGCTCGTCCGGGCGGGCGTCCGGGCGGGCCTCCGCGCGGTTAGTCGGCCGGCCCGTCCTGGTCGAGCGACGCCAGGATGACGCGCCGGTCGCGCACCACCAGCGTAAGCTTACCTTGTTTCACCGCCAGCGCGTCGGCGCCGAAGATCTCGCGGCGCCAGCCGCGCAGGGCGGGCACGTCGGGCGCATCCTCGCCGGCGATGCGCTCGAGGTCGGCGACGCTGGCGACCAGGCGCTGGGCGACGCCGTGCTCGTCGCACTTCAGCTTGAGCAGCACCTTGAGCAGATCGGCCACCGGGCCGGCGCCGCGCGGCGCCTGCCGCGGCTTGTCGACCCGCGGACACTCGGCCTCGGGAAGCGCGCGCCCGCGCTCGACCGCGGCGAGAATGCCGCGCCCCATCGACCCCTTTACGCTCGTTTGACTCAAGCCCCGCGTGTGGGCGAGGTCCTCGAGAGAGTCCGGCGCGTGGGCGGCGATCTCGAGCAGCGCTTCGTCGCGTACCACCCAGTTGCGGGGCAGGTCGCGCTCCTGCGCCCGCTGCTCGCGCCAGGCGGCGACCTCGCGCAAGATGGCGAGAAAACGCCGGTCGCTGGAGCGCGACTTGATGCGGCGCCACGCGTCCTCGGGGCGCTGCTCGTACTGGCGCGGATCGGTCAGCGTGGTCATCTCCTCGGCGACCCAGCCGGCGCGGCCGCTGCTCTCGAGCCGCCGCGAGAGGCGCTCGTAGATCAGGCGCAAATGGCGCACGTCGTCGATCGCGTAGCTCAGCTGCCGCTTGGTCAACGGCCGGCGCGACCAGTCGGTAAAGCGCGAGGACTTGTCGATGCGCGCCTTGGCCAAGGTCGCCGCCAGCGACGCGTAAGAGACCGAGTCGCCCAGGCCGCACACCATCGCCGCGACCTGGGTGTCGAACAGAGGCGCAGGCACGCGGCCGCTGAGATGGTGCAGCACTTCGCAGTCCTGCCGCGCGGCGTGGAAAACCTTGAGTAGGCGCGCATCGCCTAGCAGCTCGTGAAGCGGCGCGAGGTCGATGCCCTCGGCGAGCGGATCGATCGCCACCGCCTCGTCGTTTGCCGCCACCTGCACCAGGCAAAGCCGCGGCCAGAACGTGCGCTCGCGCATGAACTCGGTGTCGACCGCGACATACTCGGCATCGCCCAGCCGCCGGCACAGGGCGGCGAGGTCGTCGGTGGTGGTGATCAGGTCCATCGCGCTCCCGCCGCGCCCCCGCGGCGCTGGCTTGCGGCCTTACGATTCTTGACAACGGGTGGGGTTCCGTGCGCTTTTCCGCTCGCGCGCCTCGGGCGTGGGGCGCCTCGGACACGGCGCGATGAGGCGCGGGAATGCACCGCTATCGAACCCATACCTGCGGCGAACTCAGGCGCGAGCACGTCGGCCGGACCGCCCGGCTCTCGGGCTGGGTCCACCGCAAGCGCGATCACGGCAACCTGTTGTTCGTCGACCTGCGCGACCACTACGGCCTCACCCAGTGCGTGATCGACGTCGATCGCCCCGCGTTCGCCGCCATCGAGACGGTGCGGCCCGAGAGCGTGGTGACGATCACCGGCAAGGTGGTGGCGCGCAGCGCCGAGACGGTCAACCCCAAGCTCGCCACCGGCGAGGTCGAGGTGACCATCGAGGACTTCCAGGTCCAGTCGATGGCGGAATCGCTGCCGCTGCAGGTTCATGGCGATCAGGAATACCCGGAGGAGACACGTCTGCGCTACCGCTTCCTTGATCTCAGGCGCGAAAAGATGCAGCGCAACATCATGCTGCGCTCGCGGATCATCGCCAGCATTCGCAGGCGCATGATCGAGCAAGGCTTCACCGAGTTCCAGACGCCCATCCTCACCGCCAGCTCGCCCGAGGGGGCGCGCGACTTCCTGGTGCCGAGCCGGCTGCATCCCGGCGCGTTCTACGCGCTGCCCCAGGCGCCGCAGCAGTTCAAGCAGCTCTTCATGGTCGCCGGTTTCGACCGCTATTTCCAGATCGCGCCGTGCTTCCGCGACGAGGACGCCCGCGCCGATCGCTCGCCGGGCGAGTTCTACCAGCTCGACATCGAGATGTCGTTCGTCGAGCAGGACGACGTGTGCGCCGCCCTCGAGCCGGTGCTGCACGGGCTGTTTGTCGAGTTCACCGAGCGCCAGGTGACCGAGCCGCCGTTCCCGCGCATCACCTACGCCGATGCGATGGGTGAGTACGGCACCGACAAGCCCGATCTGCGCAACCCGCTTGTCATCGCCGACGTGACCGACGCGTTCCGCGGATCGGGCTTCGGCATCTTCGCCCGCGCGGTGGAGAAGGGCGCGGTGGTGCGCGCGGTGCCGGCGCCCAAGGCGGCGTCGCGGCCGCGCAGCTTCTTCGACAAGCTCAACGACTGGGCGCGCGAGGAAGGCGCCGCGGGGCTCGGTTACATCGTCTTCGCCGACGGCGCGGGCAAGGGGCCGATCGTCAAGCTGCTCGACGACGGGCGTCTCGCGGCGATCAAGGCCGCGGCCGGCGTGGACGACGGCGACGCCGTGTTCTTCGTGTGCGACCAACGGGCCGCGGCCGAGGCGTTCTCGGGCGTCGTGCGCAACAGGATCGGCGCCGAGCTTGGGCTGATCGAGCCCGACGTCTTTCGCTTCTGCTGGGTCGTCGACTACCCGATGTACGAGCGCAACCAAGAGAGCGGCCGGATCGAGTTCAGCCACAACCCGTTCTCGATGCCCCAGGGCGGGCTCGATGCGCTCGAGACCAAGGACCCGCTGGAGGTCCTCGCCCACCAGTACGACATCGTCTGCAACGGGGTCGAGCTGTCGAGCGGCGCCATCCGCAACCACCTGCCCGACGTGATGTACAAGGCCTTCGCGATCGCCGGCTACGGCCGCGACGAAGTCGAGCTGCGCTTCCCGGCGCTCAATCGCGCGTTCAAGTACGGCGCGCCTCCCCACGGCGGCATCGCCCCGGGCATCGACCGCATCGTCATGCTGCTCGCCGACGAGCCGAACATCCGCGAGGTCATCGGCTTCCCGATGAACCAGCAGGCCGAGGACTTGATGATGGGCGCGCCGGCGCCGGTCTCCGAGGCGCAGCTCAAGGAACTCCACATCCGCCTCGCGCCGCCCCCCAAGCGCAAGGCGGGCGACTGACCCCGCCCCACCCTCGCACGGGGCGCGGTCGCGGCCCCCGGACAAGGCCAGCCGGCGTCGCGGGCACGGCGTCGAGTTCCCTAGCGATGCCGGACCGCCGCGGCGAAAACCGGGGGGTTTGCGCCCAGCGTCATTCGCCCATGGCTTCGGATTCGAAGGGCCCGTCCCGCTGATTCCGCTTGCACATTGGCTCGGACTGGGCCAATTAAGGGACCACGGTTACACACTGCCTTGGCGTATTCTCATCGACGCTCTTGCGCCAGCCGAGTTACCCCGAGAAATTGTGGAACCCTAACAACCCGTGACGCCGGGCGGAGTAGCTCGCGTCGACTCGATCGTTTGAAAGGACTAGATATGGCTACAGGATCGGTGAAATGGTTCAATCCGATCAAGGGCTACGGCTTCATTCAGCCGAGCGACGGATCCCAGGACGCGTTCGTCCACATCTCTGCGGTTGAGCGTGCCGGACTGACGAGCCTTCGCGAGGGGCAAAAGGTGCAGTACGACCTCGTGCCCGGCCGTGATGGCAAATCCTCGGCGGAAAACCTCGTCATCCTGGACTGAAGCGCGCGATTTTCCGCTTTCACGCCGCCACCCCCATCCCGAGCCCGTAACCGGACCAGCCTCGCTTCGGCGGGGTCTCTGGAGAGGGCCTGGGGTGGTGGCGCCGTGCCGACGTTTTGGCGTTGCGCGATGATCGCTCGATCCCGTCGACAAGTTTGCCGGGTGAGGGGCTGGGGTCACCGGGCTGACGGAAGGGACGGAGGTGGCTCGCAAGCCCAACTACAGATTCGAGCGCTTCGAACGCGACCGGGCGAAAGCCGCCAAGAAAGCCGCGCGACTCAAGGCCAAGAAGGAAAGAGCGGAGAAGAAGGCGGGAGCGGAAACGGCTGAGCAGGCGCCGACCGACGATTGATTGGTCGTCTCGCGCCTGGCAAGGCCTGGGCGCACCGTGATTCTGTACCCGACGTCATGGAACGGGCTTGCGTCCTTGCTGCTTTAGCCATCTGGCCGGCGGCATGACGTAGCCGCGCCGGCCCGCCAGCCCTCCTTTTGCCCGGGCTACTGCCCCGGGATCTAGGCCACGGGATCCAGGCCAGCGCTGAGATCAGGGCGGCGGGGGGACCGCTTTAACCGTCGGCGGCTTTGGCAAGCACCCCCGGGGGATCAAGCTCGTAGCGGTTGCCGGCTTCGGCGGCCGGCAGGAACCCGAGTTCCGCCAACACCCACAGGGAGCCGAAGATGGGGATGAGGTTGGCGAGCAGGAACCAGCCCGAGCGCCCGCGGTCGTGGCAGCGCTTGACGCTGATGGCGAGCACGACCCAGCACACCAGCAGGCCGAACACCGTGAAGCCGAACGCGCCGAGCCGGAGGGGCAGGTCGAACAGCGCGGTCAGCGCCATGAACGCGACGGACGACACGGCCGCGAACTGCCAATAGGCTCGCCGGCTGGTCCGGCCCCGGAAGGAGAAAAACAGGCGGCGGTTGGCGGCCCGCTCCTCGGGCGTGGAATTGAACCAGGATTTCAAGGTTGGAAGGTGCTCTTGGGCCATCGCCGATGCTCGTGCAGGTGGGCCAGGTACGACCATTCCTACTGCGCGGCGATTAACGAAGTCTTGTCGCGGCGCGCGTCGGGCGGGTCCGGCCGCCCGCGTTCGCGGCGAGCGCTATCGCCGGGCCGGGTTTCCGATCGCCGAGCCGGTCCGATGAGGAGGGGGATTGCCATGTGCCGCGCCAAATCATCGCGCCATTCGCCGTCGACCGCCCTTGGTGCTAACTTTGTCGGCAGGCGGGATGGGCCAGCCGGACCATTCCGGGTGCCGCCATGCCGTGGCCGGCGATAGGGACTCTCCCGGAAATGAGGAGCCTAGGCGAGTTCGAACTGACACGAGTGGTCGAGATGGAGGGTCCCACCCACCGGCCGGATTTCATGTTCCCCGACGCGACGAGCGATGTCTTCGAGGAACATGCGGGTTGGCTCGAGCCGCGCTATTTCGACCGTGCATCGGGCCGACTCATTCTGTGCATGCAGGCGTTCGTCATCCGAACCGAGCGGCACACGATTGTGGTAGATACCTGCATCGGCAACGATAAGCCGCGGCCGGCGCGCCCCGAGTGGCACCTGCGCAACGCCCCCTTCCTCGACGATCTTGCGCGGACCGGCGTGCGTCCCGAGGACGTCGATTTCATCCTCTGCACACACCTGCACGCCGACCACGTGGGCTGGAACACGAGGCTCGTCGACGGCCGTTGGGCGCCGACCTTCCCCAATGCGAAGTACATCTTCGCGCGACGCGAGTACGCCTTCTGGGAGGCGCGCCACCGGGAAGATGCCGAAAGCGCGAACCACGGCGCGTTCGCCGACAGCGTGCTCCCGGTCATGGAGGCGAAACAGGCGGTGCTCGTCGATTCAGACCACCAAATCGAGGACGGCGTGTGGTTCGAGCCCGCGCCCGGGCATACCGAGGGCAACGTGGTGATCAACGTGCGCTCGGGAGGAGAAAGCGCGGTGTTCACGGGCGACGTGATGCACCACCCCGTTCAGCTCGTGCGTCCCGACTGGTCGAGCCGGTTCTGCGAGGACAAGGCGCTTGTGCGCACGACACGCGCCGCGCGCTGATCGAACGATTCGCCGATACCGATACGTGGATCCTGCCGGCACACTTCGCGTCGCCGACCATCGGCCGCATCGTGCGCGCGGCTGACGGCTTCGGCTACAAGAACTGAAGGGCTGGGGGACTCTTGCTAAATTGGGGACAGTATATAGTTTAGCGTCGTCCGAGATAACAAAAAATATGGGGCTGTCCCCAGTTACAGCGCCGCTCGATGCCGCTCGACGAACTCGGCGCCCTAACCCGCCACCGCCGCTCGATGCCGCTCGACGAACTCGGCGAGGCTCTTGTGCTCGAAGTCGGGCGCGGCCTCGGCGGGCGGCGTGGCGCCGGCGCCGGGCTTCAGGTGGCGCCGGTTGATCCAGTTGGTCGCAAACCCCATCCGCTTCGCCGGCACGATATCGTGGTAAGTGCTTTGCGCCGTGTGCAGGATCGCGCCCTTGGCGACCCCCATTCCCGCGAGACGGTCGAGCATGTAGCGGAAGTTCCCGGCATCGGGCTTGTACGAGCCGATCTCCTCGGCGGTGAATATGGCGTCGAACTCGACCCCGAGCTTGGCGTTCGAGTGCGCGAACGAGGCGTTATCGACGTTCGAAAGGATGACCAGCTTGTAGTGCCGCTTGAGGTAGGCGAGCGCGGCCGGGCTGTCGGGAAACGCCGGCCAGTCCACAATCGCGGCCGAAAAGGCATCGGCCTCGTCGTCGCCCATCGGCGCGCCGAGGTCGGCGGCGATGGCGAGCGCACCGTCGCGCAACAGCACGCGGTACGGCATGGCGGGCTTTTCCCGTTGGAGGCGGTTCTCGACCCGCCCGAAGGCGGCGAGCAGGGCTTCGTCGTCGGCGTCGACGCCCACGCGCCCGGCCCACGGGCGCAGCGCGGCGGCGATCCCGCTCTCCCAGTCGATCAGCGTGCCGTAACAGTCGAAGGTGAGCGTCGTGAAGTCGGTGAGCTGCATGGGGGTGGGGGTGCTTCCGTGGCTCCGTGTCCGCGCCGGCGTTATCGGCCATCGTGCCCGCCCGGGCAAGGGCAAACGTGCGTGGTTTGCGTACCGATGCGAGGCGTCAGCGCCCGAATTCGGCCAAGAACGCGTCCATCCGCCGCGTCACGGCGCCGCGGCCCACGGCGCCTGAATCGAAGCACGATCCGCGAACTTGAAGCTTATCTGGGAAAGGTCGGTTTAACGCATCGTTATCCATATGGACAATATCGAACTGATGATGGATATGGACAATATCGAACTGATGATGGCGCACACCCTTGGGAAAAAGTTTTCCAGTCCGTTGCAAACCCGGAGACGGATTGCCACCTGTTAAGAACTAAGAAGCTTTTTCCGTCTCGTTCCCAAGGACTGTTACTCCGTGAACCGCCGCTTGCGGATCGCGCCGGGTACCGCCTTGTGGATGTTGTGAAGGTCGAACGGCATGAAAATTGCCCAAGTTGCCCCCCTATACGAAAGCTGTCCACCGAAACTCTATGGCGGCACCGAACGGGTCGTTTCCTATCTCACTGAGGAGCTGGTCCGCGCCGGCCACGCGGTGACGCTGTTCGCCAGCGGTGATTCCGAGACCTCCGCCGAGCTGCGCGCCGTGTGTCCCCAGTCGCTACGCTTGGCCGCTGGATATGGCGAATCACTTCCGTATCACCTCGTCATGTTGAACCGCGTGATGGAAGCGGCGCAAGAATTCGATGTGATCCACTTTCACACCGAGTTTCTGCATTTCCCCCTGTTCAACCGGGCGCGGGAGAAGACCCTGACCACGCTGCACGGGCGTCTCGATCTCGCAGAGTTGCCGATCGTATACCACGAGTTTCCCTCAATGCCGGTGGTCTCCATTTCCGATGCCCAGCGCCAAGCATTGCCGTGGCTCAGTTGGCGCGGCACGATCCATCACGGATTGCCGCTCGATGCCTACGATCTGGGTGACGGCGGCGGGCATCTCGCCTTTCTCGGCCGGATCTGCCCGGAGAAAAGGCCAGACCGCGCCATCGAGATCGCCAAGAGGGCCGGAGTGCCGTTGGTGATCGCGGCCAAGGTGGACAAGGTCGACACAGATTATTTCGAACACGTCATCCGGCCGATGCTCGATCACCCGCTGGTGGATTATATCGGCGAGATCGACGAGGCCCAGAAGGCTCAATTCCTGGGTGAGGCCCGTGCTCTACTATTTCCCATCGACTGGCCCGAGCCGTTCGGTATGGTAATGATCGAGGCGATGGCCTGCGGCACCCCCGTTGTCGCCTATCACCATGGGTCGGTGCCGGAAGTCGTTGACGAAGGGATTACCGGCTTTGTCGTGGATAACGAGACGGCGGCGGTTGCAGCCGTACAAATGACGGCCGGTCTGGACCGCGCGGCGGTGCGCGCCCGCTTCGAGGCGCGGTTCTCGGTTGAGCGTATGGCCGAGGACTATCTGGCGATATACGCGGCGATGGCAAGTGGGATCATCTACGATTTTGTGACCGGCGCGCCCACGCCTGACACGAATTTTGTTTCGCCCATCAGCGCGGCCTAGCACGTCGTCCTGGCCTGGTAAAATGATCGAATGATGGCTGAAACCCCGATACAGGCCGCCGCCGGCGAGGTGCTGGATGGCGACTTGCTGCAGTTTTATATATCCGCCAGCGCTTCCCTCAGCCAGCTCGGGATTCAGGCGCTCAAGCAGGGCGATACCTTCGCGGTCTTCAACCCCTATGGTGACATCCTGTCGTGGAAGGAAAGCCCTGAAGGCCTGTTTCACAATGACACCCGGCACCTTTCGCGTCTCGATCTGACCCTGAATGGTTACGCGCCGCTGCTCCTGAGCTCCAACATTCAGGATGACAATGCGATCCTGAGCGCGGATCTGACCAACCCGGACCTATATGACGGCGCCCAGTTGATCCTCGCCAAGGACACGGTCCATGTATTGCGGTCAAAGTTTTTGTGGCAGGGCGCCTGCTACGAACGGATTGCCATCCGCAATTTCAGCGAAAAGACCGAGCGGATTAGTCTTCGCCTGGCATTCGAGGCGGATTTCGCAGACCTGTTCGAGGTGCGTGGTCATTCGCGTGCGGGACGTGGGACGCAAAGGGCGGAAAGGCGGGCCGACGATACGGTAGTGCTACTGTATGAGGGGCTCGACGGGGTGGCCCGCGAGACGGTGCTTCGTTTCGATCCGACGCCGGACGCCTTAACGCTCGACGATGCCCGGTTCGATTTCGAAATCGAGCCGGAGGGGCGGCGCACTCTATTCGTGACCGTAAGCTGTGCCGGCGCGGAGGCCGCGGTGACGCCCCGGCCGAGCTTCTTCACTTGCATGCGCGCGGCACGCCGCGTGCAGCGCGCGGCGGTCCGAGACACAGCGACGGTAGAGACCTCGAACACAGCCTTCAACGAGCTTCTATGCCGCTCGTTCTCGGATCTTTGCATGCTGCTCTCCCCGACTGAGCACGGACTCTACCCCTATGCCGGTATCCCTTGGTTCAGCGCGCCGTTCGGGCGGGACGGCATCATCACCGCCCTACAGATGCTATGGGCTGATCCCAGTATCGCGAAGGGCGTGTTGCGGTTTCTGGCGGCAACGCAGGCGACTGAATTGGATCCGGCCGCCGACGCCGAGCCCGGCAAAATCCTGCACGAGGCACGGAATGGAGAGATGGCGCGTCTTGGCGAGGTGCCATTTCGCCGCTATTACGGCAGTGTCGACGCTACCCCGCTATTCGTCTTGCTGGCCGGGCTTTACTTCGAGCGCACCGGAGATGTGGAAACCGTCTCCGCGCTATGGCCCAATATCGAGGCGGCGCTCAAATGGATAGACGGTTTCGGCGACCCGGATGGTGACGGTTTCGTCGAATACCACCGGCAGAATGCCGACGGGCTTCTCAATCAGGGCTGGAAGGATTCGCCCGACTCGGTTTTTCACGCTGACGGCCAAATGGCGGTGGGTCCAATCGCGCTGTGCGAGGTCCAGGGATATGTCTACGCTGCCAAGCGAACTGCGGCGTCGATGGCGCGCTCGATCGGCAAGGCCGCCACCGCGGCGACCTTGGACATGCAGGCGAACGTACTCCGCGAGAAATTCGATGCACAGTTCTGGTGCGAGGAACTCTCGACCTATGCCCTCGCGCTCGACGGCGAAAAGCGGCCTTGCCGCGTACGGTCGTCGAACGCCGGACACGCCCTGTTCGCCGGCCTGCCGAGTCCGGAAAAGGCCGCCCGCGTCTCCCGGGTCCTGACCGGCCGCGACGGATTTTCCGGTTGGGGCGTGCGGACCTTGGCGCGGACGGAGCCGCGCTACAATCCGATGTCGTACCATAACGGGTCGGTTTGGCCGCATGACAACGCTATTATTGCCTTCGGGCTCGCCCGCTACGGCATGAAGGACGAGGTGTCGCAGATCCTGCGCGGGCTGTTTGAATCATCGACCTATTTCCAACACCGGCGCTTGCCCGAGCTGTTCTGCGGTTTCGTGCGGCGGCGGCATCAGGGGCCGATAAATTATCCGGTGGCCTGTTCGCCGCAAGCCTGGGCGAGCGCCACGCCCTTCGCCATGCTGCAGGCATGCCTCGGGCTCGAATTTAATTATCAGGCCGATGAAATTATCTTCAACGCCCCGCGCCTGCCGGAGTTTCTGGACCAGGTTTGTATCCGCGGGCTGACGCTTGGCGACTCCCGCGTCGATGTCTTGTTGCGTCGCCATGACAGCGACGTCGCAGTCAACGTCCTCGCGCGAACGGGGACCGCACGAGTTGTGGGATACAGTTGACCTTTTACGAGGGGCGGGTGCCACGTCCCTCATGCAGCCTTTCCTGCGGAACACGTTGGTTAAACCGATTTCACCTATTCAGGAATTGTAAAATCTACTGAGCCGAATGGTATCGTCTGGAGCGCCAAATTTGCGCTGTCCTGAATGTCCGTTCATGGCTATGAGCCGTCTATACGGAGCCTAGCATCCCAGGCCCGGGCGACGGTCAAGGCATTAACTGTATGGCGAGCGTGCGCCGGCGACGGCGCGCGCTAGCCCGCACCTGCGCGCATAGGTTGACGAAGAACGCCGCCTGGTATGTAGTGCGTTGGTCAGCGAGAGCGTGTGATCACTTTGGCCGCATAAGCTGGCTTCCAGCTCCGCGGCCGGCGGTTCAGGGCGGCAACATCGGTGCTCCGTGACCAGATCGGCGAAATGTCGCTGGTCGGCTTCTTCTGCAACGTCGAGATTTTGCACAACCGCGTCCACGGCTACACCGGCGTGCTGTCGTTGTTCCTGTGAGACGAAAACGAGAATGGGGGCGGGGAATCATGAGTGAGGACAAGGCACGGGCGATCGGCATCAATCACGTCGCGCTCGAGGTGGCGGATATCGATGCCGCTCTCGCGTTCTATGGTCGGCTCTTCGACTTCACCTTGCGCGGCCGTGGTGACCGCTCCGCGTTCATCGACCTCGGCGACCAGTTCATCGCTCTGTTCAAGGGCGAGTCGGACGCCGGGGATGTCGGCGGCCACTTCGGGCTGGTCGTCGACGACCCGGGTAAGGTGCGCCGCAAGCTGGAGCAGATGGGTGTCGAGATCTTGGACGGACCGGGCGTCGACTTCCACGATCCCTGGGGCAACTACTGGCAGATGGTGACCTACGGTCAGATCCAGTTCATGAAGACGCCTGCGGTGATGCGCGCCATGGGCATTGACGACCTGGAAAAGACCGAGGCGGCGAAGCGCGAGATCGCCGACCGCGGGTTCGCCGAGAGTTAGCCGCCGTGCTGGCCGACGCCATGCTGGCCGACGCCATGCTCGAGAAGGGCGACATGGACGGACGGGCGGTGTGGTTGCGTATCTTGAGGGCGGTCTTGTTCCTGGTGTCGGATGACGCCTCGTTCATTGCCGGCGAGAACATCTACGTCGACGGCGGCAACATGGTGTTGCAGGCAACCTGAAACCGCCCATCGCGTCGGTGGCAGGCCCGCCGCTAGCCCGCATTTCTCACCAGGATGCGGTCGTCACGGGGCAGAGACGCCGACAGGCCAGGAAACGTGCGCAGCGCGATGCGGCCACATCGGGCAAGCGCGTTGACGCAG
>JADFMW010000033.1 GCA_022563655.1 Pseudomonadota bacterium | reverse complement strand
GATTCACGTGTACGGAGAAAGCTTCGCCCAAGCGACCGCGGCTGGCACCGTACGGGGGCTCTTCGAGATGCCGCCGGGGACTTCCCGGACCATACCCATCTACATCAAGGCGGAGAAGACGGGGCGGTTCTTCGTCCACTTCTCGGGCCAGTACTGGCCCGAGGGAAACAAGGACGCCTTCCAGCCGATCTCCCTTACCACCCCGATCACGGTTTCGGCGATTTCGCCCGAACCCCTCTCCTCGGTGCCTACGAACTCGGAGCAGATAATTCAGGCAAATGACAGCGCTTCAATTGGAGGCAGCAGCATTACCGAGGTCGTGGTGGGTAGTGATACCCCCTGGTATCGGGAGCCCCTGTTCTTCGTCATCGTCGCCCTGACAGGTGCCGCGCTGATTGTCTTTCTGGGAAAGACGGTCATCACCATGACCAGGGACTAAGCCCAAGGTCTGGAGCTAGAGCCGATCAAGTCAGGAGTGCTAGTAATGCCCAGAGGAAAAATCGTCATCAAGACCTTCGGGGGGCGCATCAACATCGTCCCTCGTAAGGAAACCAGGACCCCAGTCGAAGCTCCGGGGCAGCCGTTCAGGTTGTCAGATCGGGACGGGGCGTGTACGGTTTAAGAAGCATTCGCAGCACCGGCGCGCAACGCCGAACCGGAGCACTGCCGGGATGGTGGGAGCGAGCCGGAGAGCGGATGCTCATATAGGTATTGCATAGCAGGGAGGAAGTAATGGGATTGAAATGGTTGCTGGCCGCGTCCGCCGCGGTAATGATGCTTCAGATGCCTTCGGGCGCCCAGGCGTTCGAATGCCCGAAGCGCTTCGCTGAAGCCCAGGCCCTCATCGACAAGGTCACCGCCGACATGAAAGGCATGAAGGGCAAGGTGTCCAAGGAGGACCATGCGCTCGTGCACGCCCTTCTCGACGACGCCAAGGGTCTGCTCGCCGGGGCCAAGCACAACCACGAGAAGCCCCAGGGTGCGTTCGACCACGCCCGCGCGGTCGCCAAGGCCGACGCGGCGCGCGGCTATGCCCACGCCGCTGACCTGTTTCACTTCAAAGTCATGAAGAAGTGAGCGACGGCGGCGCGTAAGGGCGCGTCAAGGAACGGCCGCGCGCGGAGGCATGTCGGCCGTCTGATCCCTGGGGAACGCGGGCGAACGCACCGTTCGCCCGCGTTCCATATTGTGGATGTCGATTGTCGCGGCGCGCGCCGGGGGCGTCACGGACGACCGCGACTCGACACTCGCGACCGGCTGGTGGTCTTGTCGAGTCGCCCGATGGGGTGAGACGGGATCGCCGAAGAATGCGGAACGCGTTGCGAATCCCTGCTACGATCAGTCAGTCGGGCGATCGCGAACAGGAGACGATGATGTCCGGGCTGAAGGGATACGTCGCCGCCGCACTCGGTCTCGCGTTGATGATCGCGGCAGTTCCCTCCGCCGGCGGCGCGGCCGCGCACTGGAAGGAACCGCGCATCGCGGGCGCCTCGGAGGGGGCGGTCGTCCTCGGCCGCGACCTCGACGGCGACGGCGACCCCGACGAGGTAACCATCCGGCTTGAGGTCATCGAGGTCACGGAAGAGGTCTACCCCGGGGAGTTCGTGAAATTTTGGGTGTTCGCGCCCGAGGGCCAGGGCATGGCCCCGATCGCTCGCGTGCCGAGCCCGACCATCCGAATCGAGCAGGGCGACCGGGTGCGGCTCGTCCTCCTCAACACGCACTACTTCCCACACACCATACATCCCCACGGGACCATCCACCCGAACGCGATGGACGGGGTCCCCGACATCACCCAGGCGGCGGTCAAGCCCGGCGAGGCGTTCACCTACGAGTTCATCGCCAAGAACCCCGGCACCTTCTTCTACCACTGCCACGTCCAGCCCGACGTTCACGTGCTGATGGGGCTGGCCGGGATGCTGATCATCGAGCCCAACCGGCCGAACAACAACTTCAGCCACCTCGTGCTCGGGGCCGGGAGAATTCCCGATCTCGCCCGGGCGCAAGTGGAGGAGGGGTACGATCGCGAGTACTCGCTCGTCTACATGGATATCGACTCCCGTTTGAACCGCATTCCCGCCGCGTACAAGGACCCGCGCGAGATCGAGAAGCGCATGCACCGCGAGTACGATTCGACCCAGCGCCAGCCGAACATATTTCTCCTCAACGGCCGCTCGTTTCCGTTCACCTTGCGCGATACGCCGATCGAGGTGAAATCGGGGGAACGCGTGAAGCTGCGCATCCTGAACGCCGGCGCCCGCCCGATGAAGCTCCACACCCACGGCCATCACCCGACGCTGACCCATCTCGACGGCTACCCGGTGCCCGAGGCGATGCGGGTCACGCGCGACGTCTTCGACGTCGGCGCCGCCCAGCGGATCGACCTCGAGTTGAGGCCGGGGAGCGACGATGTCTATGCGTCGGGGCCCGGGGTATGGATCATGCACGACCACACCGAGCACACCGTCACCAACAAGGGGATCAGCCCCGGCGGAGACATCACCGCGATCGTTTACGAGGGCTTCATGGGTGACGACGGGCTGCCCAAGGTTGCCACCAGCCTCGACCGCTTCTTCGACCCCGAATACTACCGCGGCAACGTTCCGGTCTTCGACCCAGCGATCTTCAATACCACGCGCGAGGACTACGAATACGGGTGGCCGGAGGATGAGCCGGTGGGCGGGAAATTCTCGTATCCGGTTCGCGAGACCGAGTAGGGAGCGACCAGGGACGGTTGCCATGGCGAGAACGTTGCTGACCGGCATTTCGGCCGTTGCGGTGGTTTTGGCCGTCGAGGGCTCGGGCTGGGCGATCGAGGCGATCCCGGGCCCGGAGGATCGGCTCGAGCGGCATCGCATCGTGGCGACGTCGTGCGCGCAGCCGCGTGGCTTCCGCAGGATCGAGATGAAAGGTGGGACGAAATTCGCGCGCGCGGGCGAGGTCTTCGCCTTCGAGCCCCGGGTCATCCGGGCGGAGCGGTGCGAGGAGGTGGAGATCGTCCTGGAGAATACCGATGCCGTGCGCCACGCCCTCATGCTGCCCGGTCTCAACCCCATGTTCATGCTCGAGTTCAGAGGGCGCGGGGTCAAGAGCCTGCGTTTCGTCACACCCGACGAGGACATCACCCTCGACTTCCACTGCCACGTCGAGACCCACGAGGAGATGGGGATGCTCGGCACGCTCATCGTCGGCAAGGGCGGCGAGCCCCCCGCGCGCGAGGCGCCGCCGCCGGAAGCCAAGCTTCTCTACGAGGGCGTCGGCGTCATCGTCGCCGTCCTGCCGCGCAACAGCCGCGTGGTGGTCGATCACGAGGAGATCGAGGGCTTCATGGCGGCCATGGAGATGAGCTACATCGTCAGGCCCGCGACCCTGCTTCAGCGCGTCAAGCCGGGCGACAAGGTGCGCTTCACCATCGACGCCAATAAGCGGATGATCGTCGACCTCGCCGCCCACGAGGAGTGACGACGCGCCATCCTCCCGCCCCTCGGATACAATAGCTCGGCGCCGATGGGCGGCCGCGCATGGGCCCAGATAACCAAAAACTATCTACTGTCCCCAGTTACGCTGCCAGTTACGAAAAGCGGAGGTCGAGGGCGGACGTGAAAAACCTCATCAAGGGCGTCAAGGCGGCGAACGCGCGGTCGACCTCCTCGATGAACTCGGGCGTTCGCGCGACCGCCGGGTCGACCCGCTGGGTGGCGTAATAGCTCTTGCGTTTCAGGTCCTCGATACAGGGATGGTCCCGCTCGAAGCCCGAGGGGGGCCGCTTGAGGCCGTCGCCCGCGACGCCGGTGAAGCGGGCCAGGAACTCATCGCCTTGGCTCGCGCGCCGCCACCCCTCCGGATCCCCGGCGATGGCCGCCCGCAACCTGTGGAGCGGCTCACCCGGCGGGCGCCAAATGCCGCCGCCAAACAAGACCTCCTTGGGGGCGATGTGGACGTAGTATCCCGGAGCGTGCGCGTCCTTGCCCGCGACATGGCGGAAATGACAGGCCGCGTGTTCCTTGTACGGCCTTTTGTCGGGCGAGAACCGGATGTCGCGGTAGATGCGGAACATGGAGCCGCCATGCGGCCTGGGATCGGCGACGAAGCAATCCGAGATCGCTTGCAGCCGCGGCGCCATCGCGGCGATGAAGTCGCACATGGGAGTGACGACGCTCGATTGGTAGCGCTCCTTGTGGCGCGTGAACCATTCGCGATCGTTGTTCTCGGCGAGCGCCGCGAGGAACACGAAGAAGTCCTCGGGAAACCCTGTAAACTTCACGGTCGGACCTCCAAATACGGTTGCCGGCGAGCGTCGACCCTGGCCGGGTGAGGCCATTCGGCTCGGGCGGCTCGCGCGGCCTGGCGTCAGATAACGCCGGCCTCCTCGAGCTTGGCGATCTCGTCGTCGGACATCTTCAGGAGCCCGCCGTAGACCTCGGCGTTGTGGGCGCCGAGCGCCGGGCCGAGGCTGGCGATCGCGCCCGGCGTCGCGGTGAGCCTGGGCACCACCGAGGGCACCACCACCTCGCCGGCGCGCGGATCCCGAACGCGCGCGAGGTTGCCGCGCGCCGCGACCTGTGGATCGGCGAAGATGTCGGCGATACTGTTGATCGGCGCGCACGGCGCCCCGCCCTCGAGGCAGCGGGCCAGGACCTCGTCGCGCTCAAGCCGCACGGTCCACTCGGTGACGATGCGCTCGATTTCGTCGATGCGCTCGCAGCGCACGGCGGCCCGGCCGAAGGCATCGTCGTCGGCGAGCTCGGGCCGGCCCATGACCTCGGCGAGCCGGGCGAACATCTTGTCGGTGGTGCAGGCGATCGCCACCCAGCCCCCGTCGGCGCACGGATAGTGGCTGTGGGGCGCCGCGTTGACCGTGCGCGGTCCCATGCGCTGGCGCACGAAGCCGGTGCGGTGATAGGCGGGCGCAAGCTCGTCGAGCACGCGCAAGATCGGCTCGTAGAGGCCGATGTCGATGACCTGGCCGCGTCCCGAGGCGTCGCGGGCGCGCAGCGCGAGGAGCACGCCGAGCGCCCCGTAAAGCCCCGACATGTAATCGGCGAGGGTCGTCGAGCCGGGCGTCACGGGCGGGCCATCGGGCATGCCGGAGAGGTAGGCGAGGCCGCCGAAGGCATGCGCGGTGCGGGCGAAACCCGGCCGTTCGCGGTACGGCCCGGTCTGGCCGTAGCCCGAGATGCGCAGCATGATCAGCCCGCCGTTGACGGCGCCAAGGTCGTCGTAGCCGAGGCCCCACGCCTCGAGGGTGCCGGGGCGGAAGTTCTCGCAGACCACGTCCGCGACCGCGGCCAGACGCTTGAGCACCCGGGCGCCCTCGGGGCGGCGCAGATCGAGCGTGATCGATTTCTTGTTGCGCGCCTCGCTGAGCCACATCAGCGTGTCGCCGCCTTCCGCGGCGGGCGTGCCGAAGCGGCGCAGCGGGTCGCCCTCGCCCGGCTTCTCGACCTTGATGACCTCGGCGCCGAACTCGCCGAGCACCGCGGCGCAGTAAGGCGCGGCGACGAAGGTGGCGAGGTCGAGCACGCGCACCCCGGCGAGCGGGCGGTCATCGGCGCCCATCAGTCTCGTGCCCTGGGGTTATTCGGCAAACCGAGGCCAGACGCTTACGGCGTCGGCGCGGGCCGGCGCGCGGCTCAACCGCCGAGGAAGAGGCGGCCGACGGCGGGATTTTCGAGCAGCTCGTCGCCCGAGCCGGCGATGGCGATCTCGCCCGACACCAAGACGTAGCCGATATCGGCGAACTCGAGGCCCTTCTTGGCATTCTGCTCGACCATGATGATCGTCTTGCCCTCGACGTGCTGCAGCTCGTGGAGAATCTCGAACACCATCTCGATGAAGCGGGGCTCGAGCCCGATCGACGGCTCGTCCACCAATAGGACCTCGGGCTCCATCACCAGCGCGCGGGAAATCTCCAACAGCCGCCGCTCGCCGCCCGACAGCACACCGGCCGGCTGCGAACGGCGCTCGGCGAGGCGGGGGTACTTCTCGAACACCCTCTCCGCGGCTTCCTTGGCATCGGCCTGAGACTGCATCAGGTAGCCGCCCATCCACAAATTCTCCTCGACCGTCATGCCGGGGAACACCGACTTGTCCTGCAGGATGTATGCGATGCCGGCGGTCTTGAGCTTGTCGCTCGAGGACATTGCGGTGACGTCGCGCGTGTCGTTGCCGGAGTGGATCTCGATGTTGCCGCTGAAAATGTTGGTGAAACCGTAGATCGAGTGCAGCACCGTCGACTTGCCGGCGCCATTGGGGCCGATCAGGCACAGCGACTGCCGGCGCGCGACTTGCAGGTTGAAGTCGTGCAAGATCTCCATCTTGCCGTAGCCGGCGTTCAAGTGCTCGATCTTGACGTAAGGCTCGTTGCCGGCGAGATCGGCAATCTGCTTCTCGGTCGCGCCGGCGCCCAGCTGGCGGGCCTGGCGCGTGACCTCCTCGACGGAGATGATGCTGTCGACGTTCCCCGCGGCATGGTCCGTCACCCGCTTCACGCCTTCGCCGCCGCTGTCAATTTTCGCCGTCATCACCGTCGTCGGCAATGTAGTGGCCGCCGAGATAGGCATTGATCACGCGTTGGTCGTTCTGGATTTCATCCGGCGCGCCGTGGGCCAGCACGCGGCCGTTGGCGAGGCAGTAGATATTGTCGGCCAGGGTCATGATCACCGACATGTTGTGCTCGATAACGAACAACGTCACGCCAAGTTCGCTCGACGCGCTTTTTAAGCGGTCGATCAGGCCGTTGATCAGGGTCGGATTGATGCCGGCGGTCGGTTCGTCGAGCAGCAGGACCCGCGGCTCGTTCATCAGCGCCATGGCGAACTCCAAGAGCTTCTGCTGACCGAAGGACAGTTCGCCCGATATCAATAAGCGCTTCTGGTAGAGCCCGACGAAGTCGAGCAACCGTTCCGCCTTCTCCGTCACCTCCGGCGGGTACTTTTGAAACATCGATTTGTAGGTCTCGCTGTGATGCGGCAGCGATATCAGCATATTCTGCACGCCATTCATCTTCGAGTAGATGCGCGTCTGCTGGAAGGTACGCAGCAGACCCAAGCGCGCGATCTGCTGCACCCGCATGTCGGAGATCTCACGGCCCTCGAACTTGACCGATCCCCGATCGATCGGGTGATAGCCGACGATCGAGTTGAACAGCGTCGTCTTGCCCGACCCGTTGGGTCCGATCAGCCCGGTGATGCGTCCCTCGGGCACGTCGACGGAAATCTCGTTGTTGGCGATGACCCCGCCGAACGCCTTGGTGACGCCGCGGACCTCGATCATCTCGGTCATTCGGCGGCCTCGCTGCGCGTCAGTCGTGCAGCGATATCCGCATCCGACTCCGCGCTCACGGCTTCATCGACAGTGATGCCGTACCATTCGGGGAAGGCGTTCTTCAACCAGCCGACGATGCCCTGCTGGAAAAAAACCACGGTGACGATGATCAGCACGCCGAGCGCGACCCACTGCCAGCCCAGCATGTGCGCCCAGGTGACCTCCTTGATGGTGTGAAACAGGGTCGCGCCGATGACCGGTCCCCACAGCGTGCCCTTGCCGCCCATGAGGCACATCACGATCATGAAAATCCCGAAGGTCACCGTCGGGAAGGCGACCTCCAACGGCTCGATGAAGCCGATCATGTTGCCGAACACGGCGCCCGAAAGGCCGAGGAAAAACGCCGCGATGGACCAGCCGATCATCTTGTACCGCATGGTGTGCAGACCCATGCCCTCGGCCTTCTCCTCGTCGTCGCGAATGGCGTTGATGGCGAGGCCGAAGCGGGTCGAATACAGCCACTTCAGGAAACCGAACGTGGCGAACGCGAAAATCAGGCACAGATAGTAGAAGAGCCGCGACCGCTCGTCGGGCCCGCCGGGATAGTTCGGCAGCGAGATGCCGCCGCCGCCGCCGACGTAGTCCCAGGCGCCGATCAGCTCGGGCGCCGCAAGCGCGACGCCGAGCGTGCCGATGGCGAAGTAGGGGCCGCGCAGGCCGAAGACGATCAGGCCAAAGACGACCGCGAAGGCCATCGCGCCCAGCCCCCCCGCGACGATGCCGAGCGCGAGGCCGGTGAAGTACTGCTCCGGCGTGTAGTGGATATTCACGGCGCCGTCATGGGCGGTGTACAGGGCAACATCGTAATAGAGGCCGATCTGAACGATGGCGCAGATGTACATGCCGATGCCGAAGAAGGCGATGTTGCCGAGTGAGTTGTAGCCCATTTGCCCACCCAGGATGTCCCAGGTGAGGGCGAACAGGATCATCACCCACAAGACCGCGATCGCGAACGTGTAGGCCTCGAACACAAAAGGCGCGCTGATGCCGGCTGCCAGGATGCAGCCGTACAGCACGATCCGCCGCATATTGGGATCCAGGCCGTGGACCCAACGCCCCACCGCGATCAAGGGCGACGCGCCCCGCTCCGCCATGGTCACCGCACGGGCTGCCTGTGACGGCTCTGCTGGATCTGGCGCACCCCGAGGACCAGAACCAGCAACCCGACGACCGTGAACTGTTGCAGAACCGCTCCGAGGATGAAGCCCGAATAAAATTCCGCGACACCAAGGCCGAGGCCCGCGATGATCACGCCGGGCAGATTGCCGAGGCCGGCCGCCGTGACGATCACGAAGGCCCGGATCGAGTGGGCCATGCCGTAGAATGGCTGGATCACCCAGACCATCGAGATCAGGGCCCCGGCGGCGCCGCAGATGGCGGCGTTGAGCGAGAAGGTGAAGGCGTAGACCCGCTCGGTGTCGATGCCCATGACGCGCGCCGCCCGCGGGTCCTGCGCCGTGGCCCGGATCGCCTGGCCCATGCGGCTGTACTTCATGAAGGTAACGACAACGACGGCGAGGATGCCGGCCAGCACCAGGCAAATGAACTTGATGTCCGCCACCGTGACCATGCCGCCGAAGAACGAACGGATGGCGAACCCGGATTCCGCGATCTGCACCTCGGGACCGAAGGCCAGGTTCAGCAACTGTTGAATGACCAGCGCCAGGCCGAAGGTCGCGAGCAGCGAGGTGAACAGATCCTTGTCGATGACCCGGCAGATGATGAGCTTGAAGATCACCCAGCCGAAGCCGAACATCACCACCATCGCCACCGGCAGGCCCAGGATCGGGTGTATCGCCGGTTTCATGAATTCCAGGAACGCGACTGCCGGGACCGAAATGGGGAGAAAGTCTATCCAGAAAAGACGAAAATCCATTGCGGGGATGCCAATCCACACCGGCACGTCGATCGACAGCCACCAGGCGATGTAACCGCCCATGATGACGAGCTCGCCCTGGGCCAGGTTCTTGACGTTCATCACGCCCCAGACGAGGGCCAGACCATAGGCCGCGAGGGCGAAGATCGCGCCGACAAACAGCCCGCTGAGCACGAGCTGAATGTTCAGCACCGGAGCGATACTAAACAGGAGCTCCAAATTAGCCATGTTACGGATTCCCGCTATGCCCCCACCACCATTGAGAAAGCGCCCGCCCCCGCCGGGAGGCGGAAGCGGGCCCAATCCCCAAATTTACGCGCCG
Organism: Pseudomonadota bacterium; assembly: GCA_022563655.1. Classification (GTDB taxonomy): domain Bacteria; phylum Pseudomonadota; class Alphaproteobacteria; order JAAXGF01; family JAAXGF01; genus JADFMW01. The sequence goes on along the minus strand of JADFMW010000033.1, from coordinate 5,819 downwards.
ACTGGTCGCGACACTTCTATTACTGGGCCTTGCGCGGCCAGTTGACCGGGTGGGACGCCCACTTGGTCGGCGCCACGACGTTGAACTTGCCGTCCTGGATCTGACGCAGGACCATCGGCTTGGCGATGTTCTTGCCGGTCTGGTCGAACTTGATGTTGCCGTAGAAGGTCTGCATGTTCGTCTCGGCCAAGGAGTCGCGCAGCTTCTCGGTGTCGAAGCTGTTCGCGCGTTCGAAGGCCTCCTTCCAGACCAGCACCGCGGCCGTGGCCTGGGCCGCCTGATAGGGCACGTTCTTGTAGCCCTCGTACTCGGCCTTGAACAGCTTGTCGAAATCGGCGGCCGAGCCGAAGTACTTGCCCGTGTAGCTGAGCGTCTCCGCCCACTGGGTCGGGCACAGGAAGTCGTTGGTCGAGGCGCCGAACTTGTCGACGATCTTCGCCGCCTCGCAGTGTGTCACGGCGATCAGGGGCACGTCGATCTGCAGCTCCTTGATCTGACGCGCGGCGGTGGCGGCGCCCTTGGAATGGCCGGAGATAAGCAGCAGGTCCGGATTGAGCGCCTTGACCTTGATCAATGTCGCCGACATGTCGCTCAGATCGCGCGGCAGCTTGTCGTCGACGACGATCTTCATGTTGAACTTGTTGATGTCGTCGATCACGCCCGCGCGCACGTCGAGCGAGAAGGGATCGTTCTCGAACGCCATCGCGACCTTCACGTCGGAGGGATCGCGGCCGTTCTTCTTGGCGATCTCGGCCGCCAGCGCGATCGAGCTGGCGAGGTACTGCTCCGAGGTCGAGAGCACGGCGAAAAGGTACTTGTAGCCCTGGGTGAACAGCGAGCGCGAGGCGCCCTCGGCCTCGACCATCGGGATCTTGTACTTCTCGGTGATCTTCGCGGCCGCCTTGGTCGTGGCCGATGAGTACGGGCCGAGCAGAAACTTGATTTTGTCCTGCTTGATCAGGCGCTCGAACAGCTGGGCGGTGCGCAGCGGCGTCGACTCGTCGTCGTAGTACTTGATCTCGAGCTTGTACTGCTTGCCACCGACCGTGACGCCGCCCATCTCGTTGATGCGCTTGACGCCGAGATTGTAGCCGTTCGACGCGTGGATGCCGTTGGTCGAGTATTTGCCCGAGAACGAAATCGCGGAGCCGATGATGATCGTATCGCCCTCGACCTTGGCGCCCGCCGGCGCGGCCGCGACGAGCGCGATGGCCGCAATGCCCAGGACGAGCTTGGGAATCATTCTGTGCCACATGGTCATGGATTATTCTCCCTGTGTTGGTTATGGACCCCATTATAACCGAACGCGCCGGGTCCGGGCGATAAGTTTCCCTGGCGGCTCCCCTGGCGAGTTTCGGCCTTTCCAGCGGGACGATCCAGACGTGGCGCAAAGCCGGCGTCAGACCCCCCTTGCGGCGCTTGCGGCATGGCCGCTGGGCTCGGTCGCTCGGCTCACCCGGCGGACTCGCTCGCGCCCTGGAGATTTCCGGCCGCGCCTACGTCCTCGAGCTGGGCCGCAACCGTTACGAAGGGGCGGGCAAAGAGCTTCTCGCGAACGAAGACGTGAAGAGAATGGACCTCGGCGGCTGAGTCCCGCCGATCGGAAGCCGCGACCATCATCGCGCGCACGGGTACGCACATATAAACGTGCTTACGCAAATTCGTGCTAGCGTCGCGCCAAGAGGCGGGCCGTCCGGGAAGTGTCAACTCACAAGAGGAATGGTGCGATGGCCATCGAGATCCGAGCTCTCTCCGAGGCACTCGGCGCCGAGGTCGTTGGCGTGGATCTGGCGCGCCGGCTGGACGACGAGACCTTCGAGCGCATCCACGAGGCCCATCTCAAGCACCTCGTCCTGGCCATTCGCGACCAGGACCTGACCCCGGCGCGGCACATCGCCTTCAGCCGTCGCTTCGGCGAGCTCGACATCCACGTGCTCGACCAGTTCCTGCTGCCGGGGCACCCGGAGATCCTGGTGGTCTCGAACAAGAAGCAAAACGGCAAGGCGGTGGGGCTCAAGGACGCCGGCAGCCACTGGCATTCGGACATATCCTACCGCGAGTATCCGTCTCTCGGCTCCCTGCTGTATGCGCACGAGATCCCGCCGCAAGGGGGCGACACGCTGTTTGCCAACATGTACGCCGCGTACGAGGCGCTGTCCGTCGAGATGAAGGCGCGCCTCGATGGCCTCGAGGCGGTGCATGCCTACAGCCAAATCTACGAGCTGTCGCGCAACGCGGCGGGCAACGCCCGCCCGCCCCTGACCGAGGAGCAGAAGGCCAAGGTTCCGCAGGTCGTCCACCCGGTCGTGCGGACCCACCCGGAAACCGGGCGCAAGGCGCTGTATGTCAGCCTGGGATTGACCGTCGAAATCGTCGGCATGGACGAGGAGGAGAGCCGTGCGCTGCTGGCCGAACTGCACAGACACTGCACCAAGCCCGAGTATGTCTACCGACACATCTGGCGCCGCCACGACGTTCTGTTCTGGGACAATCGGTGCACCATGCACCTTGCGACCGGGTACGATCCAAGATGCACGCGTCACATGCACCGGACCACGGTCAAGGGCGACCGGCCCGTCTGACCGCAGGCGCGCCCACGTTCGTCCTCTCCGCCAAGGAGCCGTGTCGGCGCCAGCTTAGGCGCGGCGCGGCGGCCGGTGGGCCGGTCGCCGCCGAGGGCTTGGCGGATAGGTCCGTCCCTTAGAAGGTCCGTCCCTTAGAAGGACCGGCTTCGCGCCGCGGCGATGGCGGCCTTGCGCCGCCGGTAATATTCGGCCCGCTCGGCGCGGCGCTCCAGTATCGCCCGGCGCCGCTCGGCCATCCACAATCGTTGCACGCGGATACGGTAGGGCCTGCTGTGCTTGAGCCGCTGCGAGTGGTAAAGGCCGATCGACCGGGTCCACGACCGCGAGGTGTTCTTGAGCCGTTTGAGAAAGCCGCCGGCGTAAGCGACGTTGGCCGCCGGGTCGAACGCCTCGCTGAGCGAGCGGAAGGCGTCCGGGTGGTAATGCAGGTTCACCTGCATGCAGCCGACGTCGATATTGCGCACCCCGCGGGCGCGCAGGCGCTTGACCTCGACGACGGCGCGCGCCTTGCTTGGCGCGTAGCGCGCCCGGCCCTCGGCATAAATGGTCCAGGGCCAGGCAATAGTTTCCTTGCGCTTGCGGTCCCAGCGCCCCGATTCGGCGAGCGCGATGGCGCTCAAGAGGTGGGCCGGGATGCCAAGGGCGGCCTCGGTTCGGGCCGCGGCAGCGAGGCACGGCGAGCGCGAGTGCGAGGCATGGGCGGGAGCGGCGGCGAGCGCGGCGGCGAGGGTGGCCGCGAGCGCCGCGCCCCACGTCCGCGACGACAGGTTGGGCATGAGCTGCATGGGCGTGCTCCTCTCGCCACGGACAGAGCAAGCGCCGTGCCAACCCAGAAATTGGGGACAGTATATAGTTTAGCGTCGTCCGAGATATCCGAAAACTATATCCTGTCCACAGTTACAGGCTGTCCCCAGTTTCAGGTTTCGTGCGCCCTCGGGGCGGGGCGCTCCCGCCCTCGCCCAGCGGGCGCTGCAGGATGACGCTGTCGACCCAGCGGCCGAGCTTGTAGCCGACCGAGTGGAGGGTCGCCGCGCGACGGAAGCCCAGGGCTTCGTGCAAGCGGATCGACGGCGCGTTGGCGCTGTCGCCGACGACAGCGACCATCTGGCGATAGCCGAGCGCCGTGCAGCGGACGATGAGCGCGTCGAGAAGGGCGCGCCCGACGCCTAGACCGGTGGCGTCGGGGGCGACGTAGACCGTGTTCTCGACCGTGTAGCCGTAGGCCGAGCGCGGCCGGTACGGCCCGACGTACGCGTAGCCCACGACGGCGCCGTCGATCTCGGCCACCACGTACGGATAACCGCCGGCAAGAAGGGCGGCGCGGCGGCGCGCCATCTCGTCGAGGTCGGGGGTGGTCTCCTCGAACGAGGCGAACCCGTGGCGCACGTGGTGGGCGTAAATCGCTTGGATCGCCGGCAGGTCGGCCTCGACCGAATCGCGAACCGCCGGCCCGCCGTCTTGCGGCGGCCGCGGCGACGATCCGCGCGCCCCTGTCCCGCCGCGGGCGCTGGCCCCGCCGCGGGCGCCGGCGCCTGCCGAGCGCCTCGTGCCGCCCACCAACTCGGCGCTCCTCGGGCGGGACCTACTCGGCGGCCTGGGCCACCGGGTCGAGCCTGGCCAGCGCCTCGATCAGCGCGGTCATGTCGGCGGCGACGGCGGCCAGACGCGGGCCGCGCTCGAGGCGGTCTTCGTCCATGTAGAGCGCCCGGTTGATCTCGATCTGCAGCGCGTGCACCGCGGCGCACGGTCGGCCGTAACGCGCGATGGTGTAGCCGCCGGCGTAGGGCGCGTTGCGCTGGACGACGTAGCCCCGGGCCTCGAGCACGCGCTCGGCGGTGGCGGTGACGCGCGCCTCGCACGAGGTGCCGAAGCGGTCGCCCAGCACCACGTCGACGCGGGGCGCGCCGGGGTCCCGGTCCATCGGCCCGCCGACCGAGGGCATCGAATGGCAGTCGAGCAGCACGGCGAAGCCGAAGCGCGCCGTGGTCGCGCGGATCAGCCCGGCGAGCGCGTCGTGATACGGCTGGTGGAAGTTGCGGATGCGCGCCTTGGCCTCGGCGAAGCTGAGCTTGCCGCGGTAGATCTCGGCGCCGCTGGCGACCACGCGGGCGATGGTGCCCAGACCCGCCCTCACCCGCGCCGAGCGGGTGTTGACATAGGGCGGAAGCGGGCCATCGAACATCGCCGGATCGAGTTCGTAGACCTCGCGGTTGGCGTCGACGAAGGCGCGCGGGAAGCGCGCGCGCAACAGCGGCGCGCCGCACGACGGGGCGGCGGCGAACAGCTCGTCGACGAAGCAGTCTTCAGAGCTCCGCAGCGCGGCCGGATCGAGGCGCGCGGCGGCGATAAAGCTCGCGGGATAGTCGCGCCCGCTGTGCGGCGAGCTCAGCACCAGCGGAACGGTCTGCTGCGCGGGGCGCAGAACCTCGAAGGCCGGCGCCGGGCCTGCGGCCGGCGTATCGCTGCTGTGATTCATCGGCGACGTTTAGATTCGCTTTACATCATCCGTTTAAACTAATTAGCAGTAACTGTCACGCCCGCGGCGGCCGGCCCGGTCCGGCCTGGTCCGGCCGCCAAGGCACGCCAGAGAGTGGGCGAAGGAAGAACAATGAGCGGCGCGGCCCGGCCGACCTGGCGCGCCGCCCCTTGCTTCGCTTGGAGGAGCTGATGGCGCGGATACTCATCGCCGAAGACGACGAGACGATGCGCCGCTTCCTCGCCCGCGCGCTGACGAACGCCGGGCACGAGGTGATCGCGGTGGCCGACGGCCTCGACGCCATGCCGCTGCTCAACCAGGATTCGTTCGACCTCCTGCTCGCCGACATCGTCATGCCGGGCATGGACGGCATCGACCTGGCGAAGCTGGCGAGCCACCAGATTCCCGAGCTCAAGGTGATGCTGATCACCGGCTTCGCGGCGGTGGCGGTGGAGGCCCGCAACGTGTTGGCGATGCGCACCAAGGTGCTGTCGAAGCCGTTCCACCTGAGCGCGCTCGTCGCCGAGGTCGACAAGCTGCTCGCCGCCTGAGCCGCGCGCCGACCCGGCGTGCGCGGGCGCGATGGCCGCTCCCGCCCTCGGGTGACCGCTCCCGCCCTCGGGTGAAAGGGCGCCGACGGCGCCGAGTCCGTCTTCGATATACCCGGGTCCGTCTTCGATATACCGGAAATCCCCCGCGATGGCCGCGGGCCGATCGCCGCCTCCGGGGCAGGCTTGCAAAGGCCGGCCGTTTGGTTT
>JADFMW010000209.1 GCA_022563655.1 Pseudomonadota bacterium | reverse complement strand
GGACCAAATCAGCCGACGATATCCTCGCCACCATCCGGCGCTTCTGCCTCAGCACCCTCGACGTCGCAACGGCACAACAAATAGAACAAATTTCAGAATCAGGACACTAGCCGCTTCGTCCGCTGGCCGCTTCGTCCGCTGGGCACAGGCCGGCGCTACCACGGAATCTCCGAGCCGTCATACTTGAGGAATGTGCCGCTGGCGGCCGGCGCGAGCCGCTCGATCATCGCGCGCATGGCGCGAACGCTTTCGGCCGGGCTGAGCGGCGCGTCCGCGCCGCCCATGTCGGTCGCCACCCAGCCGGGATGAACCGCGACGACGGTGATTCCACGGTCCCGAAGCTCCCCCGCCAGGCCCTTGACGACGGAGTTCAACGCCGTCTTGCTCGAGCGGTAGGCGTACGAGCCGCCACCGCCGACGGTGTCGCCGATGCTGCCCATTTGGCTCGAGATGCAGACGATCAGCTTGCGCGCGCTGGCCGCGACCCGGTCGACGAAGGCCTCGGCCACGCGCATCGGCCCGAGCGTGTTGACGCGCAGGGTCTCCTCCCACCCCGCATAGTCGAGGTTGCCGAACGCGCGGTCCTGGTCGCGGTAGACGCCGGCGTTGTTGAGCAGCAGGTCGATCGGCTCGCCGCCGAGCGCCGCGGCGAGCGCAAGAACCTGGCCGCGGTCGGTCACGTCGAGCCGGTGTAGCGCCACCGTGTCCGGCGCGCCCGCCGCCATGGCGTTCAGGGCGTCGGCGGCCTCCGGGTCGCGGCACGTGGCGTGGACGCGCCAACCCGCTCGCGCGTACTGCGCGGCGAACTCGAGGCCCAGCCCGCGGCTGGCGCCGGTGATCAGGATCGTCGCCATCTCTCCCCCCTTGTGCCCTGCCCTCTGCTTTGGCCGCGCGACGCGCGCCGCCGGTCGCGTCGGCGAATTTCCCGGGCGCCGCCGGGGACGCCCGCGCGGCGTCAGATGCGGGTGCCGCCGGCGAGCGGCGAGAAGATCACGGGCAACACGTTGCGCGTCGTGATCGTCCCGTCGAGGCCCTTCTCCACCAGCAACAGGTGCTGGGTGGTGAACGGGCTGCCCACGGGAATGACCATCCTGCCGCCCGGCTTGAGCTGCTTGAGCAGCGGCGGCGGCAGGTGCGTGGGCGCGGCGGTGACGATGATGGCGTCGAACGGGGCGTGGGCGCTCCAGCCGTAATAGCCGTCGCCCTGCCGGGTCTCGATGTTGGTGTAGCCCATCCGCTTCAGCCGCTTGGCCGCCGAGGTCTCGAGTTCGGCGATGATCTCGATGCTGTAGACCTTTTTCGCGAGCTCGGCGAGGATCGCCGCCTGGTAGCCGACGCCGGTGCCGATCTCGAGCACGGTGTCGCCCTTGCCCACCGCGACGAGGTCGGTCATCAGCGCGACGATGTAGGGTTGCGAGACGGTCTGTCCGTGGCCCACCGGCAGGGGCCGATTGACGTACGCCAAGGGCTGCATTTCGTGCGGCACGAACTCGTGCCGCGGCACCTTGGCCATGACCTCCATGACCCGGGCGTCGAGCTCGGACGTGCCGGTCCAGGCGCGCGTTGCGCTGACTTCGTTCGCGATCTCGCGCACCAGCTGGTGGCGCCGCTCGGTATAGCCGTCGCTCTGCGCCGCGGCCGGGGGCCCGGCGAGCGCAACCACGAGAACCGTCAACAGACGCCGGCTGGGCATGGGCTTCGTCGTCGCAACCTCGAAAGGCCCACGTTTACGCCGACGCGCCCGGTCGGCGCAACCGCTTCCTCGGCCGGGAACCCCTGGGGGGTGGGCGAAGGTGGTCACTCGGCTTGCATCGCGGCGCTCAAACGAGCTAGATTCGCCGGCGTATCGGCGAGGTTGGCGAGCTTTCGGCGGTTATGGAGCGAATGGCAAGGAATACAGCCGAATCGATGCACGACGTGAGCCTGAGCGTCGTCATCCCGACGTACCGTCGCGCGGCCCGCCTTCATCGCCTGCTCACGGCGTTGGAGCCGCAAGTCACGGGCAAGCCCGACCGCCGGGTGGTGGTGGTCAACGACGGCAGCCACGACGACGCCTACGCCAAGGTCGCCGAACGTTTCCAAACGATGATCGATTATGTCGCCCTGCCGCAAAATCGCGGCCGGGCGGCGGCGCGAAACGCGGGCGTTCGAAAAGCCACCGGCCGGTACCTTGTCTTCACCGATGACGACTGCGTGCCGCCGCCCCATTGGCTCGACTGGCTGGTTGCCGATCTGCAGGAGTATCCTTACGCGGCGGTCGTAGCCGGACCCACCCGGCCGTTGCCGTCGGACTCACCGGGGACGATTTCGCGCCACACGGTTTTCGGCGTCTATCCCAGGCCGATTTATTCCAATGGCCTACTGAGTTGCGTGCCGACCGGCAACGTCGCCGTTCGCCGTGACTGGTTCGAGCGGATCGGAGGCTTCGACGAGCACTTCGCAGGGAGCGAGGATACGCATTTGACTTGGCGTCTTAGGAAAGCAGGCGCGACCTTCCATATCGACGATTCCTGGTTTACCTACCACGACCCGGCGTGGAGCATGTGGGGGGATTGCGAACGATCGTTTCGATACGGCCGCAACAGTGCGATAAATAAGAGGCTCACGGACGACCACAGCATGACTGTTCGCCGCATACCCACGTCATATGTGTCGGTTCTTTGGACGTTGCCCAAGAAGATCAGGAAGATTCGGGCGCGGGATTACCAATCAGAACAAACGGGATATCGACGTCTGATTCACGGCACCCTCATACTCCTCCGGCGCGTTTGTTTTGAGCTGGGACTCGTGCGCGGTGACAGACTGGCGGCCCAAATCGGCGACAGGAGCGCCGTGCCGTTGGGCAATTAGTCTCGCGGTTCGATCGTCCGGCAGCCGGGAACCTCCACTTCGCGCTTGGCACCGCAGGCGGTTCCGCGTGGTCCGATGTGAGGGGAATCGCGGCTTGACCGGGGGCGTCCGGAGCGCCGACCACGTCGATGTTCGGTGGCGTATCGGCGGCCGGCGTGGCCGATTGGCGCCGCCTAGGAAACGCCTGTCGAAGTCGCCACCCGAGGTCCATTTACGTGCCGCCCCGTGCCCCCCGGTAAGTCCGATCCTGCCGAACCCATGGCCTGAAGACACTTTCGTGCGCCTATGACCCGAGCAATTCGAGGCAGCCATCGACGGTTATCGACAGGGCGTCGACGGTGCCACGCGCCTCGATCTCCCGGGCCAAGGCTAGGGCGCGGTCGCGAATGCCTCGGTCAAAAAGGACCTGCCGCAAGGCCTTCTCCAGGCTATTTTTATCCAGATCTCCGCTTGGTCGCACGCCAACG
>JADFMW010000208.1 GCA_022563655.1 Pseudomonadota bacterium | reverse complement strand
ATCACCCAGCAGGTGGCGAAGAACTTCTTCCTGTCCAACGAGGTCTCGGTCGAACGCAAGGTCAAGGAGGCGATGCTCGCCTTCCGCATCGAGCGGACGTTCAGCAAGGATCGCATCCTCGAGCTCTACCTCAACGAGATCTACCTCGGCATGGGCTCCTACGGCGTCGCCGCGGCGGCGCTCAACTACTTCAACAAGTCGCTCGACGCCCTCACGGTCGCCGAAACTGCTTTGCTCGCCGCGCTGCCCAAGGCGCCCAACAATTACCACCCCATCCGCCGCCCCGAGGCGGCCAAGGCGCGCCGCGACTGGGTGATCGGGCGCATGTTGGATCAGAGCTTGATTGACGCCGAAGCGGCGGCGCGGGCGAGGGCGGAGCCGCTTTCGTCGCCCTCGCGCGATCCGACCGAGTTCGTGCGCGCCGACTACTTCACCGAGGAGGTCCGCCGCCTACTGATCAAGCGCTTCGGCGAGACCACGCTGTACGAAGGCGGGCTTTCGGTGCGCACCACGCTCGAACCGCGGCTGCAGGAAATCGCCGAGCGCGCGCTGCACGAGACGCTCATCGCTTACGATCGCCGCCACGGCTGGCGCGGCCCGCTGACGCGAATCGACCACGGGCCCGGCTGGGCGGAGCGGCTCGCCGCGATCGCGCCGCCAAGTGGCGCCGGCGAGTGGCGACTCGCGGTGGTCACGGGCGTCGACCATCATGGCGCCTACATCGGGCTCGACGACGGCTCGAAGGGCGAGATTCACCTCGAGGAACTCTTGTGGGCGCGGAAGTGGCGCAAGGGGCAGAACGTCGGGCCCAAGGTCAAGCATCCCGGGAACGTGCTCGCGGCGGGCGATGTGATCCTGGTCGAGCCGCTGGAGGACGAGGCGGGCGGCAAGGCGGCGGTTCGTCATGGGGTTCGTCATTATGCTCTGCGCCAGATCCCCGACGTCGACGGCGCCATGGTGGCGATGGACCCGCACACCGGCCGGGTGCTGGCGATGGTCGGCGGCTACGGCTTCGACATCAGCCAGTTCAACCGCGCAACCCAGGCGATGCGCCAGCCGGGCTCGGCGTTTAAGCCCGTCGTCTACCTCGCCGCGCTCGACAACGGCTTCACCCCGGCCAGCGTCGTCGATGACGCGCCCATCGTCATCGACCAAGGCCCGTTCCTGCCGAAGTGGAAGCCGGCGAACTACACGACACGGTTCTACGGCCGCGCGCCCCTGCGCGTCGGGATCGAGAAATCGCGCAACCTGATGACCGTGCGCCTCGCCCGCGCGATCGGCATGGAGGCGGTCGCGTCGTACGCCGAGCGCCTCGGCATCGTCGACAAGCTGCCTCGGCTGTTGCCGATGGCGCTCGGCGCGGGGGAGACGACGCTGCTGCGGCTGACCGCTGGCTACGCCATGATCGTCAACGGCGGCAAGCACATCACGCCGGCGCTGATCGAGCGCATCCAGGACCGCAACGGCACCACCATTTTCCGCCGCGACACCCGTCCCTGCCCGCGCTGCGCCGGCGTTCGCTGGGCCGGCCAGCGGCAGCCTCGCATCCCGGACACCCGCGAGCAGGTGCTCAGCCCCGACACCGCCTACCAGATGGTGTCGATGCTCCAAGGCGTCGTCGAGCGCGGCACCGGCCGGCGCGTCCGCGAGGTCGGCCGGCCGCTCGGCGGCAAGACCGGCACCACCAACGACAACCTCGACACCTGGTTCATCGGTTTCTCGCCCGACCTGATCGCGGGTGTCTACATCGGGTTCGATCAGCCGACGACGCTCGGCAGGAAAGAGACCGGCTCGCGCGTCGCCGCGCCCGCGTTCAAGCGCTTCATGGCCGAGGCGCTGGCCGACGAGCCGGTGATCCCGTTCCGCATCCCGCGCGGCGTCCGGCTCGTGCGCATCGACGGCGACACCGGGCTGCTGCCGGGGTCCAAAACCCGGCGCATCATCCTCGAAGCCTTCAAGCCCGGGAGCGAACCGACGAGCAGCTTGCCCCCGAGAAAGGCGCGCGCCGGCGGTCTCTATTAAGGTCGCACCGCTAGGGTCGCGCCGCGGGGTTTTGCCCGGGCGCGCGCGGCAGTGTACAGTCGCCCGCTGACCCCAGGGGTTTCATGGCATCGCGAGAGGAGCCGATGCGTGCCGAGGTCGAAGGGCTGGCCGACGAGATCAAGCAGGCGCTGGCGCTGCTGAGGAGGCGTCTTTGACTGGGACGCGGCGCTCGAACGGCTCGCGGAGTTGAACGCGCGCGCCGAGGACTCCGCGTTGTGGCAAGACCCGCAGGCGGCCCAGGCGGTCATGCGCGAGCGCACCCGCCTCGACGCGGCGATTTCCAGCTGTCGCGAGATCGAGCGGGAGCTTTCCGACAACTTGGAGATCGCCGAGCTCGGCGAGGAAGAGGGCGAGGAGGAGGTCGTCGCCGACGCGGTCGCGGCGCTGCGCGCGCTCGCCGGGCGGGCGCGCCGGCTGCGGCTCGAGGCCCTGCTCTCGGGCGAGGCCGACGGCAACGACTGCTACCTCGAGGTCCATGCCGGCGCCGGCGGCACCGAGAGCCAGGACTGGGCCGAGATGCTGATGCGCATGTACGTGCGCTGGGCCGAGCGCCACGGCTACAAGGTCGAGTGGATCGAGGAGAGCCCGGGCGAGGAGGCCGGCGTCAAGTCGGCGACCGTGCGGTTCTCGGGCGCCAACGCGTACGGCTGGTGCAAGACCGAGAGCGGCGTGCACCGCCTGGTGCGCATCTCGCCGTTCGACGCCAGCTCGCGCCGCCACACCAGCTTCGCCAGCGTGTGGGCGTACCCGGTGATCGACGACGCCATCGAGATCGAGATCGACGACAAGGACCTGCGCGTCGACACCTACCGCGCGTCGGGCGCCGGCGGCCAGCACGTCAACAAGACCGACAGCGCGGTGCGCCTCACCCATTTGCCCACCGGCATCGCCGTGCAGTGCCAGAACAACCGCTCGCAGCACCGCAACCGGGCGGAGGCGATGGCGATGCTCCGCGCCCGCCTCTACGAGCTCGAGCTGCAGAAGCGCGAGGAGGAAGCGCGGGCGGCCGAAGAGAGCAAGACCGAGATCGGCTGGGGCCACCAGATCCGCTCGTACGTCCTCCAGCCCTATCAGATGGTCAAGGACCTGCGCACCGGGGTCGAGTCGCCGAACCCCGGGGCGGTCCTCGACGGCGACCTCGACGACTTCATGGTCGCCGCGCTCGCCGCCCGCATCGGCGGCGGGGAGGACGCGGCATAACGCACGGGCAGGGGTGAGACGGCGCTTCCGGCTCAGCCCGCGAGACGACTCTCCGTCCTTAGCTCGTGGATCGCCTCGC
>JADFMW010000207.1 GCA_022563655.1 Pseudomonadota bacterium | reverse complement strand
ATGATCTTCGGCAGCGCAACCGAGTACATGCTCGGCGCCGCAGACCTTCCGGTAGTGATGATGCACTAGAGCGGGTCAAGATTGATAGGAATCAATTTGATGGTGGCAAATCGGCTCTCCGGGCAGGCGCGGTGCGAAGCGCGCCTAGCCACGGGGCAAAATAATCCCGGTCAAATGGTTCCTATCAATCTTGAACCGCTCTAGCCGATGCCGCCGCGGAAACGATTGTCAACCCGGTCATCGTCGGCTATTGGCGTGAACGCGGCGGCGACGTTGCTTCACCGCCAGCGATTTGGTCAACCCCGGCTCATTCTGCGATGACGTCCCCGCCCGCCGCACCGACCGCCTTCGGGACCCCTGAGACGCTGCCGAAGGTCGCCTACGGCAAAGGCGTCTACGTTTACGACGACGCCGGGAAGCAGTACATCGACGGCTCGGGCGGGCCATCTCTGTTCTGCATCGGTCACGGCCACCCGGAAGTCGGCGCCGCGATCAAGGCGCAGATCGACCGCATCGCGCACGGCTATCGCTACACCTTCACCAGCGACCCGCTCGAGGCGCTCGAGGGGCTGATCGTCGAGGAGGGCGGGCTGGAGCGCATGGTGTTCGTCTCGGGCGGCTCGGAGGCGGTCGAATCGTGCCTCAAGGTCGCGCTTCAGTACCACGCGGCGAACGGCGAGCCGTCGCGGCGCCGGTTCATTGCCCGCGAGCGCTCGTGGCACGGCAACACGCTCGGCGCGTTGTCGGTGTCGGGTTTTCAGGCGCGGCGCGCGCCGTTCGAAGGGGCGCTCATCGAGGCCAGCTTCCTGTCGCCGGTCAACCTCTATCGGCCGCCGCCCGGCGTCGCGCCCGACGAGGTCGCCGCATACTGCGCCGACGAGCTCGAACGCGAGATCCTGCGCCTCGGGGCCGAGCGGGTCGCCGCTTTCATCTTCGAGCCGGTGGTCGGCGCGGCGGGCGGGGCGGTGCCGGCGCCGCCCGGCTACGCGCAGCGCGTGCGCGACATCTGCGACCGCCACGGCGTGCTGCTGATCGCCGACGAGGTGATGTGCGGGGTGGGGCGCTGCTGCGCGTGGCGGGCGCTCGCCTACGACGGCGTCGTACCCGACATCATGGCGCTCGCCAAGGGCCTCGCCGGCGGCTATCTGCCGCTCGGCGCCGCGGTCTATCGGCAGCGCATCCACCAGCGCATCGTCGGAACCCATGGCGAGATCCTCACCGGCCATACCTACGCCGGACACACCACCGCCTGCGCGGCGGGCCTCGCGGTGCAGCGGATCATCCGCCGCGACGGCCTGGTCGCCAAGGCGAAAGAGGATGGAAACTACGTGTTCGCGCGCCTGCGGGAGACCATCGGCGACCGTGACTACGTCGGCGACATCCGCGGCCGCGGCCTGCTTATTGGCGTCGAGCTGGTCGCCGACCGCGCCAGCAAGGAGCCGTTCGACCCGGAGCTCCAGCTCTTCGCCCGGGTCCGCGAGCGCGCCCTCGACAACGGCCTGATCTGCTACCCGATGGGCGGCAACGTCGACGGCGTGCGCGGCGACCAGGTCATCCTCTCGCCGCCCTACACCGCCACCCGCTCCGAGCTCGACGAGATCATCGACAAGTTCGGCTTGAGTCTGAAGCAGGTGTTCGACGCGTCGCCGGGTAAGCCCTAACGGTTGAGGCCGCCGAGGAAACGTTCGATGCGGTCGCAGGCGTCCTCGAGCACATCGAGCGACGCCGACAGCGACAGCCGCAGGTAGCCGACGCCGCTCGGCCCGAAGCCGTCGCAGGGCAGCACCGCCACCCCCTCCGCATCGAGCAACCGGTCGGCGAACTCGATCGAGCCGAGGCCCGAGTCGCGCACGTCGATCATCAGGAACATCGAACCCTCGGGCGTCAGGCAGCGTACGCGCGGCATTCGGTTGACGCGCTCGGCGACGCGGTCGCGGCGGCGGCGGAATTCGGCGCGCATCGCCTCGAGCTCCTCGAATTCGCGGCTCAGCGCCACCAGCGCGGCGTCCTGGACGAACGGCGGGCAGCCGTAGAGCAGGCACTGGGTGACGTTCGCCAGGTGATACGACAGCTCGCCCGGCGCCACCACCCACCCCAACCGCCAGCCGGTCATGGCGTGCGACTTCGACAGGCTGTCGACGACCACGGTGCGATCGCCCATTCCGGGAAGTCCGGCGGGCGAGCGGTGGGGGCCGTCGTAGGTGAGCGTCGCGTAAACCTCGTCGGAGATCAGCCACAGGTCGTGCCGGCGGCACAGCGCGGCGACGCCTTCGAGCTCGTCGGCGGTGATCATCGCGCCGGTGGGGTTGTGCGGGAAGTTCATCAGGATGACGCGCGTGCGCGGCGTGATCGCCGCGGCGACGTCGTCGGGGTCGATATGAAAGCCCCGTTCGCAGCGCAACGGCACTTGAACGAGGCGCGCGCCGCTGGCGCCGACCACCGCCTCGTAGGTCACGTACATCGGCTCGGGAACGATCACCTCGTCGCCCGGCTGGGCGAGGCACATCATCGACGCGAACAGCCCGCATTGCGCCCCCGCCATCACCACCACGGCGCCGGCGTCGACGCGCCGGCCGGTGATCCGGCGATGCCGCTCGGCGATGGCTTCACGCAGCGGCTCGATGCCGACCATCGAGGTGTAGTGGGTGCGCCCCCGCTTGAGGCTGTCGTACGCGGCTTCGACGATCGCCGGCGGGGTGTCGAAGTCGGGATCGCCGACGCTGAGGACGATGATATCGCGACCTTGCGTTGCGAGCTCGCGGGCGCGGTAGTGAATGTCCCAGGCGCGTGAGCCTTCGCCGGCGACGCGTTCGACGAACTGCGCGTAACGCATTCCGGTCCGCGGGTCATGGGGCCCGCCGCGCGAGGCCGAGTTTGGGTCCATAGCGGGTTCGACCAAACGTTGGCAACCACAAACCCGCGCACAAAGCGGCCGCGGGCGGGGCGACTATCCCACAACCCGCCCCGCACGGACAAGCACGGCGGCGCTCAAGCGCAGGGTCTTGAACCCGGTCACGATGAGACCTCTGCCACGACCCTTGCGGCCAACGCGGACAGCGGCTCGTCGAGCAGGAGCACCTTGGGCCGCTTCACCAGCGCCCGTGCGAGTGCGACCCGTTGGAGCCGGCCGCCGGGTCGTACCGCCGGGAAACCAGTTTCTAGGCGATGAAGACGTAGATCAGCACCAGCAGCAAGAGCAGCAACATGATGATCGTCACCGTCGCGCTGACGGCGCGGCCGACCGCGCCGGCTTCGCCCGCGGCCAGCGGACGCCTTTTCGCGCGGCGGTCGGGGCCGGCGACGAACGCGAAGTACCAGCGCCCGAACGGCAACGGCGCGACGCCGCG
>JADFMW010000032.1 GCA_022563655.1 Pseudomonadota bacterium | reverse complement strand
GACGGCCGCATCCTGGTGAGAAATGCGGGCTAGTAGGGTACCCTACTTGACTACGTACTTGCGGTCCGGGCGCGTCTCGGCCCCCTCCCTCGGGGAGGCGGAATGGCAACGATACGACTTGTTGCGCGTGGAGTTACCACCGCGCGCCGCGCCGGCGTCAGAATTCCCGGCCGTTGATCTCGGCGCGGGACTGTCCGGCGGCCAGGCCCGACGCCTGCGCCCCACCCGACGGGACGGGCAGGTCGCGCTGCCTGGCGACGACCTCGGTCGGGCGCTTGATCGGCGTCTCGATCCGTTGCACGGTAATACCCGATTCAGACGGCGGCTCCTGGACCGTCGCCCTGAGACGCGCCAATAAGCCGTCCGAAACCTGGCCGTCGGGGGACAATCCTTGCTCGTGCTGAAAGGCCTCGATTGCCTTCCTTGTTTTCGGGCCGGGCACGCCATCGACGGGCCCGGTGTCAAACCACAGCTGGTTGAGCAGGCGCTGGGCTTCGGCGGTCGGATCCTGAGCCGCCTTGAACCGCCGCACCGCGTCATCGCTTACGGGCTCGGGCGCGACGTATCGCGCCGGCAGCCGGCGTTCCTTGCGGATCCGCCACAGCCCTTTGGCCTGGCGGCAAGCCGTCCCCTCGTACGTTGGGCGGGCAGAGCCGTTGATCCAGGTTCTCTCGAAGCCACGACAGATCAGGCCGCCATCCGATTCGAATAGCGGCGAGGGAACGATGACGCCGTGATGTCCGGTTTCCGGGTTTTCCCAGGTCGTCTCCGTGCCGCTGCGAGCCGTCTCCAGCGCAGTGTTGAGAGCTTTCTTGATGTACTGAAAATCGGCGAAGGTCGCGTCTTGCGCGCGCGCCGGCTGCGTGAGCAGAACCGAGCACATGGCCACAACGACGAGACCGGGCGTTGCCCCCACGAATACGCCCTCCCCCTTGAGCGTCGGCCGTATCTTGCCGCTGCATAATGCCACGACTCGCCGGCCAGTACACCTAAACAGAAACCGAACATCGACCTTCAACGAAAAAATATCGCGCCGCCCGGGCCGAATTATTGGCCCTGAGCGAAACCGCGAGCGAATCCGCGGGCGGCGCCCGTTCGATGCCTCAGCGAGCGAATATCTCGTTGGCGGAGGAGGCCGAGCCGCCGGGCCGTGTCCCACCCGAGATCACGTATACCCGGCCGGCGACGACCGTTGCTCCGAGGCCGTGACGCGCGGTCGGCATCGGCGCATACCGGCTCCAGCGGCCGGCCCGCGGGTCGTAGCCCTCGACCTCGCCGAAGGTGCCCGAGGGCGCCTCGCCCCCGAACACCACGACCTCGCCGTTCAGGACCGCGGCGGCGATGCCGCTGCGAGCGGTGGGCATGGCCGTGCGCGGCCGCCACCTATCGCTAGCCGGATCGTACTCCTCGTTGACCGCCAGATTTCGTGCATAGCTGCCGTCGATCCGGCCGCCGAGCGCATAAATGCGCCCGCCCACGACCGCCGCCGCGAGGTGGTCTCTGGCGGTCGGCAGCGGCGCCCGCGCGGTCCACGTGTCGGTGGCCGGATCGTAGACCTCGTGCGCCGGCGTGTTCCGGCGGCCCGCGCCGAGCCCGCCCAGGGCGTGGATCCTGCCGCCGAGCACGACCGCCGCGAGGGCCCCGCGCGCCGTCGGCAAGGGCGCCCGCGTCCGCCAGCGATCGCTCGCCGGATCGTACTCGTAGACCGAGCCGATCGGCTTCCAGCCGTCCGCGAAGCCGCCGACGATATACAGCCTGCCGCCAAGCGCGACCGCCGCGCCATGATGGAGCGCGCGGGGGACAGGGGCGCCCCGGCTCCACTCATCGGCCGCCGGGTCGTAAATCTCGAGCGCCCTGCCGCCGCCGAAGCCCCCGCCCACGTACACCTTGCCGCCAACCGCCGCGACCGCCACCTCCGAGCGCGATGAAGGCATCGGTGCGGCGGTCGTCCACCGGCCAAGCTCTTGGCCGAACGCCGCGGAGAGCGGCGCGAGCGATAGAACGGTGAGCAGGGCGGCCTGTTGCGCCAGTCTTCCTGCCAGCATGACCAGTCTTCTTGCCAGCATGACCCGTCTTCCTGCCAGCATGATCGCTCCCCATGGCTTGCGATCGGGATGAGGGCACGAGTATGGGCCATCTGATTTCGCGGTCAATCCCGAGCCGCCAGCCGCGGCAGGCGCTGGCGCGGACCGGAAGCCGGAACGGCCAAGCGCGTCACCGAGCTCATCATCAGCAATATGCGCTAGACTCCACCGCCAACCGGCAATTCGCGGTTACATCCATCCATGGGGGTGTCTGATGGCTGATGAAAACGAAACCGTTTCACGGGCCGAACTGGATCACCGGCTACAGCAGGAACGCGACGATAGCCACGCGAAATGGGAGGGCGAGATGGCGCAGTGGAAGCATGAGCGCCAATTTGAAATCGAAATGTTTCGAAGCGTTATGCCCTTCGCATCAATGAGCCTCAGGGCACCACTCCTCATCAACGGCGGCGCCGCCACTGTCCTTCTCGCCTTCATCGGGCACATCGTGACCACGGAAGGCATGGACTCGGCGGCGATAACCGGTGTCATTCCTGCGATGCGGGCCTTTTTGGCTGGACTTTTCTCGGGTGCGCTTGCGGTTGGCAGTGCTTACGCCAGTCAGCTCTCCTACAAACACGAACGGCTGAAAGTCGGTGTACCTTTCCACATTCTGACGGTCGTGTTGTTCCTAGTCTCCATCGTTGCCTTTCTTTGGGGGGCATGGTCTGCAACAACGGTATTCCTCTCTGCTGGCCCCTAACTCTAGGCGCCGATCAGGTTGCCTCTAGAGACTCGAAAACCATGTGGCGTGCGCTAGCAAACCATCTGGCGCGCTACAACCCGCCGAGACGGGCGCATGGGAACAGCGTGGAAGTGTCTGATAAGCGATTGAGGAGATTGGAGGCCCGGGCCGGAATCGAACCGGCGTGCACGGATTTGCAGTCCGTGGGGTATTATTCTGTTGGCGTGTGCGCGGGTTTGCCCTAGTATGAAATATAGCGCGTTTCAAGGCGCTCGGTACATGCTCCACATTGCGGGTGTGTGCCACGTTTTGAAATTCGGTGGTACCCACGTGGTACCCAAGGGCAAATGTCTGTGTAGGGGTAGCCATGCCGAGACTGACGAAGCGGCTCATCGACAGCCTCAAACCTCGGGACCGGGATTACGTCGTCTGGGACAGCGACGTGAAGGGCTTCGGCGCCCGCGTCCGACCTTCGGGCAGGATCACCTACGTGCTCAAGTACCGCGTCGGCGGCGGACGAAGCGGCGTCGCTCGCAAACCAGCCATCGGCGCGCACGGCTCGATCACCGCCGATCAGGCGCGAGCAATCGCTCGGGGCTGGCTTGCCGAAGTCGCCCGCGGCGGTGATCCGGGCGGCCAACGCAAGGAACGTCGCCGAGCACCGACCATGGCCGAAGTCGCCGACAGATATCTAGCGGAACACGTCGCCGAGCACAACAAGCCGAGCACCGCAAGGGAGTTCAAGCGGCTGGTGCAGACGCGGATCAAGCCCGCCATCGGCTCCCTGCGGGTCGGAGACGTGAGCAGGCAGGACGTGATGAACCTGCACCATGCGATGCGCAGCACCCCGCGTCAGGCTAACCAGACGCTCTCCGTGTTGAGTAAGATGTTCGGCCTGTGCGAGGCTTGGGGGCTACGCCCGGATGGCTCGAACCCTTGCCGTCGCGTCCAACGTTTCCGCGAGCGGAAGCGCGAGAGGTTCCTCAGCACGGAAGAGCTCGCCCGCCTGGGCGCCGAGTTGGCCGAAGCCGAGGCGACTGGTACAGAGTTGCCCGGCGCGGTCGCGGCAATCAAGTTGCTCGCGATGACCGGATGCAGAACCGGCGAGATCGTCGGTCTGAAGTGGACCCGCGTGGACATGGAGCGCGGCGTCATCGACCTGGCTGACGCCAAAGCCGGGGCCAGACCCGTTGGGTTGGGGGCTGCGGCTCTCGCTGTTCTAGCGGGCTTGGAGAGAAATTCCGAGTGGGTCATCGAAGCCGCGCGCGGCGAGCCGTTGGCGTACCAGGCTTTGGCGCGAGCTTGGAGGCGCATCCGTAAGCGGGCCGGATTGGGCGACGCTCGGCTGCATGATCTGAGACACGGGTTCGGCACTGTCGCCGGCGGCCTCGGCCTCAACGCCTTCATAATCCGCGACTTGTTGGGGCACAAGACGCTGGCGATGTCGGGGCGCTACGTCGAGCGTGACATCGATCCGCTGCGCACCGCCGCAGACGCGGTGTCCGGCCGCATCGCCGCCGCCATGAAGGGCGAGAGCGCGGAGGTCGTGGAGCTACCGAGGGCGAGGCGCTAAACTCGAGCTTGGCGCGGCTAGGGAAGTGCACCCCGAAAGCTGGGAACCCCTACACCCGGCCCGCCGCGCCGACCTTTCAACTGTAGGGAGTGCTGGTAGGGGGTGCTCACGTGACTAAACGCCGTTTCCACTGGTTTTCCCATCGGGATCCGTTACCGCTTACCCAGAGTATGGCGCGCGAATCTGCGCTTGAATTGATTGACGAACTGTTGCGGCTTGAAGAAGAATCGCATCCATGCAACGGCATAGTGGCCGGCAAGGATGAGAAGTCACGCTTGGCGTTGATGGAAGTCGAGCGTCTGGTGGAAATGTTAGCGGGCTGGGCTATCGATCACCAGATCGGTCTAGTGGTGAACGGGCTCCCTGGTGGAGCTGCATTTCCAGCCAACGGGAAGCAGACCGACACTCAACGGCAGGCCGATGACCACCGTCACGAAGATGCCGCATCTGAGTACGAATTTGCTGATCCGAAAATTAATCGGCGCATCCTAGCCGCCATGCTCGAGCATGGGCCAGGTCCTTTCCCTATACCCATTGTCATTGAAGCTACAGAGGCGCTGATCAGCCTAGATAGGGGGGAGACGCAGCCGTTTGTCCGGCCAGTGCGCGGGGTCGGGAAAGAGGGTCAAGCGCATACGAAATGGATGTTACGCTATTGGGCCGTCCTACACGTGGACTTCTTCCGGGGGATGAACCTTAAACGACTGGACGTGCTAGCAAAAGTGGCCGATGCGTATGGTGTCGAGCCCGAGACCCTTGACGGGTGGGTTGCGGATGCTCCTAAGCAACTGAAGGGTATAAGGCCGGTCCGCGAAATGAAAGGCTACGCTAGGGGGGCAGGAAGGAACGCTTATCTCTTAATGGTGACGGGCCAATCTTCCGATAGAGACAAGAGAACGCTTAAAAGGATTTCTGCTCACTGGGGAGAAAGTGCCCTCAAGCATCATGGGAGCGAATACCGGCAGGTTAGCAGGGATACGGAGGGCTCGGTAGTCCCCTTGTCCCCATAACACCGGGGGGAAAAGGCCCCTTTGCCCCCTGTAAACCACCGGGGGGAAAAGGCCCCTTTGCCCCCTGTAAACCACCGGGGGGAAAAGGCCTATTTCCCAGTCGTGACAGGCCCAATCTTGTCGTGCTTTGCTCAGCGGTGTTGAAGTCACAGCAAACCGCAGGTGGGCAATGCAAAGTTCCCCCAACGCTCAGCAACTACCGACACTCAACGAAATTCTTCAGGCCAATCCGCTTTACTTGGACGAAGCTGTTGATACCCCCGAGGCTTCGCGGATAACGGATCACCCCGTCCCCACATTGGAGACGCTGCGCTGCCGCGGCGGCGGGCCGGTTTTCATCAAGCGGGGGAAAAAGGTACTTTATACCCGTCGGGCGCTCCTGGAGTGGCTGAAGGCCGGCGAGCGCACGAGTACTAGCGACCCAGGCCCCGAGGCTGCGCCATGACCGACCCCCCCGGCAAGGAAAGCCCCGCTCGAGCTGGGTACTCGAGCAGGGCGGTGAAAATCAACGGTGCAGGATCCACCTCTCAATATAGCCTACCTCGCCAAACCGTTCAACCTTTGCGACGGGAACCGCTGTCGCCGTGCCGAGACGGCGGCGTGCCGGCGAACTTCATCCCGGCCGATTGCCCGGTTCTCGCGCGTCATTGGTTTGGGATCGGGCTCGGAAACGACGGCGCCCGCAATCTCCGGCTCCGGCGGGCGGCTGAACATCTTCACACGCTCGGCCCTCGCCCAGTACTTGAAGCTCTGATCGAGGTCGCGGACGGCCACGATCTTGACCGCGTGCTCGCCGACTTTGCCCGGCTTGATCCCGAGGTTGTAAGCGCGCTCGGTGGTGATCGCATGCCGCCGACGCCCATTCATGGGGTGGGGAGGTGAAGATTATCCTTGGCATCGACCCCGGCCTCGGCGGGGCGCTCGCCTTCCTCGACCCCGGCAACGAGGTCGACATCGACCTCGTCGACATGCCGATCTTGCGGCTCGCCCGAGGGCGCAAGGCACGGCGCGAGCTTGATCTGTCAACCCTGGCCCGCCTGATCGACGATCGAGCCGCGGGCATTGCACATGCCTTTGTCGAGCTTGCCGGTGCGAGGCCGGGCCAGGGCGTCGCCAGCATGTTCAATTACGGCCGCACCTACGGGGCGACGCTTGGCATCCTGGCCGCGAATTTCATCCCGACAACCACTGTCGCACCGACGCGCTGGAAGCGATCCCTTGGCGTGCCGGCGGCCAAGGATGGGGCGCGCGCGAGGGCAGGCGAATTGCTCCCCAGGGCCGCATGTCGCTGGCCGTTGGTGGGCCATGCCGGACGGGCCGAAGCCGCGTTGATAGCCCTTTACGGTGCGCGCGAGCTTGGCCGCGTTGCCGGGAGCGCGCCATGATCCGCGCGAGCATCCACGGGCGCCTGGGTGCCGATCCCGTCGAGCGGACCACCCGCAACGACAAGGCGATGGTCACCGTCTCGGTGGCGGTGAACGCCGCGCGCCACGGCGCCGAGGAAGAAACGATCTGGATCTCTCTGGCCGCCTTTGGCCGGGCCGCCGAGGCGCTGGCGCGTCACCGTAAGGGCGACCTACTCGCCGCGATGGGGCCGCTGCATCGCACTCGGTTCACCGGACGCGATGGCACCGAGCGCGAGGGGTGGTCGCTCACCGTCGAGGCGATCATGTCCGCGCGCACAGTCCGGTCTGCCGGCGGCCGGAAGCGCGACACTAAACATCAGCCAAGTGCCGTCGCGCGCGACGGCACCGATGATGAGATGAACGATGACATTCCGTTCTGACGCGCTGGCGTCCGCCGCCTTTCGGCTCGCGCTTCGCGGGTTAGCTGTGTTCCCACTGGCGCCCGGCGCGAAGGTGCCGCCCGCCGGCTCGCACGGCCATCTCGAGGCATCGTCCGACCCCGACGTCACCCGCGCGCGCTGGACCAAGACGCCGAACGCCAACCTCGGCATCGTGACCGGCCGCATCAACGGTCTGTGGGCGCTCGACTGCGACCCGCGCCACGGCGGCGATAAGGCCCTCGCCGAGTTGGAATGCGCGCACGAGACATTACCCCCCACCGTCGAGACCAGCACCCCGCGAGGCGGGCGGCACTTGTATTGGCGCTGGCCTGTGGACGGTCTCGAGATACGAAACTCAGCGTCCCGGATCGGGCCGGGGCTAGACGTGCGCGGCGAGGGCGGTTTCATCACGGCCCCGCCGAGCGTACTTGCCGATGGCCGGCGATACCGTTGGGTCAGGAACGACGCGCGAGGTTTCGCCGAGGCGCCGGCGTGGCTGCTCGCACTGGCGCTGCCGCCTCCGCCCGTGCCAAGGCCGCACCCCAAGCCGTTGAACGGCGACGTGTCGGCTTACGTCGGGGCGGCGGCGGCGGCGGAATTATCCGAGTTGGAGCGAACCGGCGAGGGCTGCCGCAACGACGCCCTCAACCGCGTGAGCTTCGCCCTCGCGGGTTTCGTCAAAGGTGGTGCGCTCCCCGAGGACTGGGCGCGGGGACAGCTTGAGGCGCGCGCCGTGGCCATCGGGCTCTCAGTTGTCGAGGCGCGCCGCACGATCGACAGCGCGTTTAAGGCCGCACAGCCGCGGGAGCTGCCACCATGAACGATACAGCGGAGCGCGCGGCCCGCCTGGCCGAAGCGAAGATGGAGCCAACGGTTGAAGTCGCTGATGCACAGCCGCTAGCCCATCGCCTGCGGCTGGTCCCGTTCGAGGAAATTCAGCTATCGACGGAGCGCCCCTATCTCGTTAAGGGCCTTATCCCGCGTGGCGGGTTGACGGTCGTGTGGGGGCCGCCGAAGTGCGGCAAAAGCTATTGGGCGTTCGACGTAGCCATGCACATTGCGCTTGGCTGGGACTACCGTGATCGCCGCGTGCACCAAGGCCCAGTTGTTTACGTCGCGTGCGAGGGCGCTAACGGATTTCGGGCGCGGGTTGAGGCTTTTCGCCAGCGGCACCTTGCCGAGCAGACTGATAACGTCCCTTTCTATCTCATCCCCGCAACCCTCGACCTGGTAGGCGATGCTGCTGAGTTGATCGATCAAATTAATGGCACCCTGAGCGAGCAACAACCTGTCGCCGTCGTGATCGACACGCTCAATAGAAGCCTGCGCGGCTCGGAAAGCAGCGACGAGGACATGAGCGCGTACATCAAGGCTGCCGACGCGGTGCGCGAGGCGTTCGGGTGCGCTGTCATCATCATCCACCACTGCGGACATGAAGCCAGCCGCCCACGGGGGCACACCTCGCTAACCGGCGCAGTAGACGCGCAGCTTGCCGTGAAGCGTGACGCCGAGGGGGCCATCATCTGTCAAGTCGAATGGATGAAGGACGGCCTGGAAGGTGAGCAAGTGTTCTCTCGCCTAGAGGTCGTCGAAGTCGCCGACGACGAAGACGGCGACCCAATCACCGCGTGCGTCATCGTGCCGACCGAACGATCCGAGACGGAGAACGCGCGCAGGCTCACCGGATCGGCGAAAATTGCCTTCGATCTGTTGCGGCTAGTGATCGATGAAGCGGGGGAACAGGCCCCTACCTCGAACCATATTCCCCGGACAAATCGTGTTGTCCGAGGGGCCTTGTGGCGAGCGTACTGCGACAAGGGCACGCTCACGACATCGGACAAGCCGGACACCAAAAACAAGACCTACACGCGCGTCGTCGCAAGGCTCCAAGAGCTAGGCCTGATAGGCGTTTGGCAAGAATACGTCTGGATCGTTCGGACAAGCCGGACATGACCGGACAACGTGGATTTGTCTGGAACCGGATACAGACGTAGGACCGGACAGACACGGACACCCCCCTATAAGAAGGGTGTCCTGTCCGATCCGACTGTCCGGCGGGGTTAGTGGCGTGTCCTTGAAGGAAGGTTAATGAGTGGCTTGCACATGGCTTCTACTGCATGCGCCGGGCGACGGACGGCGTGAATGGTGCTCATCGCAGACATCAAGATCGGCGAGTGCCACCGCAAGGACACGGGCGATCTCAAAGCGCTCGCGGCGAGCATCCGCGAAGAAGGGCTGCTTCACCGTAGTGTGTAAAATGGGCTAGAATGCCACACGCGGTTAACCGCGGCGATCCTCGCTGGTCTCAGATCGGCACGCCGCGACCGATGGCATGAAACGTATGACGACTGGAGTGGTCCACTGATGAGGCACACATTCAAGACCCTCACGCGTCGCTTGTCCCAGGCCGGGTTCAAGAAAAGCTTTGTGCAGCCAGCCATCTTGCCTGACTGGTGGGACGAGACTTGTGCCCAAGACCCGAGCCTCTTGCCGGACATTGAGATCCGGGTTGCGCGGTTTCTCGGGTTGCCGCTCGCAGCCGTAAGGGATCCCGATACCTCCTTGGACCCGCCGGCGTATCCTCAGGCACAGCTTCGGCGTGTACGAGACCTAGATCGCGACCGGCTTGCTCCCGCTATCCACTCGGCAATGCAAATCGCGGGGGCCGTGGTCCGCAGCCTTCGTGTCCCCGCGCCCAATCCTGTGGTGCCCCCCACCGACGGCCTTGCATGGCGTAAGCAGATCGCTGGAAATCTGGCAACTGTGACGCTCGCCGACATTCTCAGCGACCTGTGGATGCGTGGCATACCAGTTGTCCCGCTCGATGTGCTACCGGCGCCGAGCTTTCAGGGTGCTGCATGCATCGTAGAAGGCAGACCTGCAATTTTGCTCGGCCATAAACACGATGAACCAGGACGCATAGGCTTTCTCGTCGCTCACGAAGTGAGGCACATCGCGGCTGACGATTGCAAGCTCGACCAGCCCGTATTCGACGAGGAAGAGGAAGTTCGGGACGACTCGGAAATTGAGCGCAACGCAGATCGATACGCCACTCAAGTACTCGTTGGCGGCGATTCGGTCCCACGGTTGAAAGGCGAAAACTTCAGACAGCTTGCCAGAGATGCGTCCCAGCTCGAACGCACTGGCGGTGCTGACGCCAGCGTTATCCTCTTTGCTTGGGCCGCCAGTACGGGAGATTACGCCAAGGCATCGATGGCGGCGAAGGCCTTGTACCGGGGAACTGGCGCGAGACGACAGTTACGCGAGCAGTTCGACCGCCATGTCGATCTCGACGCTGCGACTGAGAGCGACCGGGCTCTGCTTCGGTGTGTGCACGGCGAGCCAGAACGCAATGCGGCTGTTGGTTGATACCGATGCTTTTTGCAAGCTCGGGGTGGGAGGTGTGTTCCGCGATGCTATTGGACTGTTCGGGGCAGATTTGTCGGAGTGTGGTAGGTTGCCGGCGCTGCCGTACATGCTGCAGCGGGGCAGATTGCGCAAGGTATTCGGCCCGAAAGCCTGCGACGCAATGCTCCCGATAGCAAATAAACTGCCCGTTGCGATTCAGCCAAGCGACGAATGGCTCGACCGTTTGACACCGTTTCAAGACATCGATCCGGGAGAAGCCCAGATATTCGCTTCTGGTGCCGAGGCGGGCTTGATTATCGTGTCCGGCGATAAGAGAGCCCTTCGCGCATTAAAAGACATTGCTGGCTTCGCGAACGCGCTGAGCGGTCGCATTGTCGTACTTGAGGCTATCCTCCTCGCTCTTTGCGACCGCCTCGGTCCGGACGAGGTGCGGAAGCGCATCCAAGCGTTGGTCGCATTAGATACGGTGGTCAAAGTATCCTTCTCCACCGGAAATACGGACCCACGAGACGCGCTCCTGTCATACTACCGGGAATTAGCAGCGGAGCTCGACCCGCTGGTCCTGTGGAATCCTCGGCCGGGAGGTAAGGTGTGACCTTCGGCCCTCATCATTACGTGCCTGTATTGAAGGTCAAGCGTGGCGAGAAGTCAGCGCTTAGTTCCACCTCGCGTGGTACTCAGCAACGCATTACGCCGCTACTGGAAATCGTTGAGCGAAAGCCGGACAAGTCGCCCACAGTCGATGCACACTTGAAGACGGCGTTCAAGGGCCTCGCTGATAGCGTTCGGTCGTACTCGCGTTGTTTCTTGGATGCGCGGGAAATTGCGAATGAAGGGCCCACGGCCGCTGCAGAAGTGTTCCGCAGAGCAGCTGCGGAAGGCATCAATTTCGCACCGGTCACCGGACTATCACGATCCGTCGATATTGACGCTGCCTTGAGTCATCGGACCCATGGACTAGTCCTTCGGCTGACACGTGAGGAATTTGAAGCTGGTGGTCTTGCCACAAATCTCCGTGCCTTCATGAATCGGCATAGCCTTGCCCCAGAGGAGATCGATCTTTTCATCGACCTCGGCCCTGTCGACGATATGGTCACTGACGGTGTCGTTGCATTGACAAACGCTTTCATGGCGGACGTACCCGATCAAACGCGATGGCGAACGTTTACGGTCTCTGCGTGTGCGTTCCCGATGGGTATGGGTGGCATCGATCGGCATTCCCACCACTTGGTCGAACGAGCCGACTGGGTGGCGTGGAGGAACAACCTCCACTCTCAACGAACCACACTTCCGCGGCTACCGACGTTCAGCGACTGCGTTATTCAGCACCCGAGAGGCGTTGAGGGCTTCGACCCTCGGATGATGCAGGTTTCCGCTTCAATTCGATACACGCTGGTTGACGATTGGCTGCTGCTCAAGGGCGAGAGTACGCGAATCACGCCACCAACCACGCAGTTTCCCGCTTTAGCAACTCTGCTCGTCTACGGCCACCTAAAGCCCCACTTCGCCGGACAGGGCCACTGCGATGGCTGCGCATCCATGAAGGCGTCGGCGGACGGAGCCAGCGGCCTCGGATCGGCAGAAGTCTGGCGTCGTTTAGGGACCATCCACCACATCACGACGGCCGTAAAGCAACTTGGCTTGCTGCCCTGGTCTTGACGTGGGCCCGCACCGCCGCAGCAATCTCGTCCAATTCGAAATGTTCGCAAACCCTATCCCACACGATGCGGCGCGGCTTGCCCCGTACACCGCGTGCCGCGTCGCGTTGCGCCAAGAGGGCGATGGCATCGTCGAGCCACAGCAACTCGACTAAGGAACGGGGATCTCTGTGCAGGTTTTTGCACCCCCGTCGCACGGCTTTGAATTTGGGTCTATCCTGACTTGCGTAAACCCGAAGCACGCCCCACCAACAAGGCACCGCATTCAGCGCCTCGGCGAGGTGGCGATCACCGACCACCAACGTCGCGTAATCGAGCACTTTGCTGTACAGCTCGATCTGACCCCCAAGGCGGCGAAGGCTGTCGCAGTCCGACTTGATCTCGTACCCGTGAAGCACGTCGTTCACCACCGCAAGGTCGATTCGGACCTGGCCGCGACAAACACCAAGCTCCTCAATGACCATAGTCTCCCCGTCCCCGTGATCTACCAACAGGCGCGCGCGCAAGGCCGACCTGATTCCTGCGTCGCCGAGGGTAACGTCAGATTTGGCCATACATCGCTCCGCTCATGCGGGCTGGACGAGGTCGAATCCTACCGGGTCGCAGCCCGAGGTTCAAGACTGCAGACTTGTGAGGCTTCGGCAGCCAGCCACGCGACCTCCTCGCTCATCAACACAGCTCTAGGGTGACGCGAGTAGGCGGCAAAGGCGTCGAAACGGGACTTGGTGATCCCCTTGATACTCACTCTTCAACTCTGCCGTACCCTGGTTCCTGGGACAACAAGCTGGTACAGACTCTCCGATACGAGCCGGTTGTGCGCCGTTTCCATGCACTAGCGCCTACATCTTGGCGTCCGCTGCGAGAATATCGGCTTCGGCCGTGGGCGGCGTCATGTCCAAGAAACTCGGCCCAAGGTGCGGCTTGTCTCAAGCCGAGGGCCATTCACGTGGGGCGAAGCCTCGGGTGCGCGCGCGTTGAGGCGTGCGGTTTGTGCGGTATGCCATGATTCCGGCGAGGCCCGAAGCACCCAGGAAACCGCCCCACCAGAGCGGGGCGCAGGCCCCTCAATGCAGCTTCGCGCCGCTCGCTGGCTCGTCCGCCAACAGTTCCTCGACCGCCTTCAGGATACGCAGCCACACCCGTTGCCCGTCGAGATCGCCCTTCTCGAGCATGGCGTCGGCTTTCATGGCAGCGTGGATAGGGGCCTCGGTGCCGTGCTGTTGCACGGTCAGGCTGGCGCAGCGGTAGATGTCGAGGTCGCTTACTGGCCGCACCAGCCTTCACGCCGTCCGCCGTCGTAGGGTCGTCCCAGCCCCTCTCGGATTACGATATCAGCCAGCTTTTGCCTGCCGACCCACACCACGGCGATGACGCGGCCGGCGTACTTTCCGAGGCGCACATTCGTAAGCTGGACTGTTTCGCCAACGGTGGCCCGCACGAAGTCCCGCGCCTCGATCGCGAGATCCTTTTCCGCTTGGCATCGGCCCCGGATTTCCGGCGTGTCGATGCCGTCAACACGAACCTTGACTCGCACCGTCCAGCCAGGCCAGGGCTGCGCATCGACGGTCAGGGTGTCGCCGTCGTAGACGCTCACCACCTGCGCGTTTATCGGGCCGGGAACGTCGGCAAGGGCGAGGGCCGGTAGCAGCGCAAGAGCAACGGCGAAGGCGGGTAGCCAGCTCACTCTTTCTTCGGCTTCCACTCCCGCGCCAGCCGTTGCGCCTCGGCGATCTGGGCGGGGGTCATTTTGGCGGCGACGAGGTCGCGCTCTCTTGTGACGAAAGACTTCTGAGCCGTCGCTAGGTTCGCCCACTTGTGAGCCAGCACATAATCCTGCGGAACGCCTTGGCCGGCGACGTACATGCGCCCGAGGTAGATTTGGCCCCAGGAGTCGCCCTGCTCGGCGGCTTTGCGGTACCACTTCACCGCCTCGGTGTAGTCCGGATACACGGGGGCCGCGGAGGCGCACAAGGAGATAATTTCGCCCCCGCACCAGTAGTGCATATTCCCTAGGGCTATCTGGGCCTCGGCGCTACCTTGCTCGGCGGCCTTTCGGTACCATCGTTCCGCCTCGACCCAGTCCTCTGGAACGCTTTTGCCCGCGCGGTACATCCAGCCAAGGCGGGTCTGGGCGACGGCGTTGCCCTGTTCGGCGAGCGGCTTGCACTCCCGAAGGGCAGTCTCGAAATCGAAGTCAGCAGACTGAAAAGCAACGTCGTAAGCAGCCTTACACTCGTCAACACCTGCCCAAGATGGTGCTGCCATCGAGACAAACAACACCACGGCCAGTGCGATGCGCTTCATGGTGCGCGCCTCCCCGGTTAGAGGTCGGCTACCTCGAGCCACACGACTTCCCTATCCGATAGGTGCTCAACATGGCCAGCCGCGTATTTTCGTTTTGCGGCCATTTCGATGCGTTCGCGGTGCGCCTCGAAGGCACCCAACAGCTTGTCGTCCGCGATTCCCTTGGCTCCACAGCAGTCATTCAGCGCCTTATGGGTCACGCGACAATCCACGTAGCAGTCAGCGGCTTCATCACGGCCCTGAAGCCAGACGGCTAATCGCGGTCGATCTCTAACGAACGGGGTGCCATGAAAAACTAGGGCCATTAGCTTCCTCATCTGATTCGCGACAGCAGCATCCACGATACCCGCATGGAGCGCATCTTGCGCGGATAGGTGCACTTCCCCGAAGGTGAGTCAGCGTACCCCAACGCGCGGCTCCGAGCAGCTACAAATAACCCCGCCGGAGCGAGGTCAAGGTCGGGATGGGAGATAAGCCAACCGGCTCAATGCATCGCCGCCCTGTCTCCCGTCCGCGTGCCAGCAACTCCCCCACCGCCTTCACGATACGCAGCCACACCCGTTGCCCGTCGAGGTCGCCCTTGTCCAGCATGGCGTCGGCGCGCATTGCGGCATGGATCGCGGCCTCGTCGCCGTGTTGCTTCACGAGCGCGTCGGCGGATCGGAAAACGTCAATCTCGCTTACTGGCCGCACCATCCTTCGCGCGCCCCCCCATCGTAAGGCCGTCCTAGCCCCGCTTGGATAACCATCTCTGCCAAGCGTTGCTCACCGACCCATACTACGGCGACGACGCGACCAGCGTATTTGCCATGGCGCACATTCGTTAGCTGGACTGTTTCGCCCACGGTAGCCCGCACGAAGTCCCGCGCCTGAATCGCGAGGTCTTTTTCCGCTTGGCACTGGCCCCTGATCTCCGGCGTGTCGATGCCGTCAACCCGAACCGAAACCCGCATCGTTACGCCGGGCCAGGGCTTCGCATCGACGGTCAAGGTGTCACCGTCGTAGACGCTCACCACCTGCGCATTTATCGGGCCGGGAACATCGGCCAAGGCGAAGGCCGGTACTAGCGCCAGAGCAACGGCGAAGGTATGTAGCCGGCTCACTCTTTCTTCGGCTTCCACTCGCGCGCCAGACGTTGCGCCTCGGCAATCTGTTCGCGGGTCATTTCGGCGGCGATGAGGTCGCGCTCCTTGCTGAAGGTAGACTTCTGAGCCGCAACTAGGTTCAACCACTTGTAAGCCAGCACGTAATCCTGCGGTACGCCTTGGCCGGCCAGGTACATGCGCCCGAGGTAAAGCTGGGCGATGGCATCGCTTTGCTCGGCGGCTTTGCGGTACCACTTCACCGCCTCGGTGTAGTCCGGATACACGGGGGCCGCGGAGGCGCACAAGGAGATAATTTCGCGCCCACACCTGTAGTGCATATTCCCTAGGGCTATCTGGGCCTCGGCGCTACCTTGCTCGGCGGCCTTTCGGTACCATCGTTCCGCCTCGACCCAGTCCTCTGGAACGCTTTTGCCCGCGCGGTACATCCAGCCAAGGCGGGTCTGGGCGACGGCGTTGCCCTGTTCGGCGAGCGGCTTGCACTCCCGAAGGGCAGTCTCGAAATCGAAGTCAG
>JADFMW010000031.1 GCA_022563655.1 Pseudomonadota bacterium | reverse complement strand
CGGAAGAGACCGAGCGGCCCGCCATCTATCTCACCAACGCGCTCACCGGCTGGGAGACACCGGAGGGACAGCACGGATACCTCCCATTTCCGGAGTTCCAGGACGAGATGGATCGGGCCGGCGAGGTCAAGCGCGACAAGCCGATCCTCGTGGTGCTCGGAAATCCGCCCTACAACGCCTATGCCGGGGTTGCCGTGACCGAGGAACGCGATCTCACCACCGCCTATCGCGCG
This sequence comes from Pseudomonadota bacterium, assembly GCA_022563655.1. Lineage (GTDB taxonomy): Bacteria > Pseudomonadota > Alphaproteobacteria > JAAXGF01 > JAAXGF01 > JADFMW01. The sequence goes on along the minus strand of JADFMW010000031.1, from coordinate 16,007 downwards.
GTCAAGCGTGTGCGTTCGCCCGAGGGCCAAGGCCTCAACGATCTGTATGTTCGTTTCTTCCGGATGGCCGAGCGGCGCATCGTGGAGCGCACCGGGAGGGGCGTTGTGTGCTTGATTTCCAACTATTCCTGGCTCGATGGCCTGTCGTTCACGGGAATGCGCGAGCGCTATCTCGACGCGTTCGATGGCGTTTGGATCGATTGCCTAAACGGCGACAAGTACAAGACGGGAAAGCTCACGCCACAAGGCGAGCCCGACCCCAGCATTTTCTCGACCGAACACAACCGCGAGGGCATACAGGTCGGCACGTCCATTGCGCTCCTGGTCCGAAAGGAGTCCAGCAGTGGGACGCGCACGATCCAGTTCCGTCACCTTTGGGGCAAGACCAAGCGCCAAGAGCTCTTGGCCACCGCGAATCAGGAAGGAAAAAGTCTATACCAACGATTGAGCCCGCCGATCGAGCTCGGCCTGCCATTCATGCCGGCGCTCGTCGCCAAGGATTATTTCGACTGGCCGCTGCTGCCTGACCTTATTCCGATCTCATTTCCCGGGGTGAAGACCAGCCGTGATGAATTCCTCGTGGACATCGATCGCGAGCGGCTTGAGAGACGGATAAGGAAGTATTTCGACCCGGAAACCGCCCACGAGGACATGAGGGGGATTGCGCCCACGGCCCTGAAAAGCACCACCCGGTTCGACGCCGAAAAGGTGCGGAATTATCTGCGTAAGCGCGGCTTCTTGAGCGAGAAGATTGTCCGCTACTATTACCGGCCCTTCGATTTTCGGTGGCTCTATTGGGAGCCAGAAACTGAGTTATTAGACCGGAAACGCGCGGATTATCTGCCGCTTGTATCCGAGGAGAATCTTTGGCTCAGTGCAGGCCAGCGAAATCGAAAGGAGGTGTTCTATCAGCCGCAGGTCACAAGCCGGCTCGCCGACCATCATATTGTCGAATCCAATGTCGCGATGTTTCCCTTGTATGAACGCAGTCATGCCCTCGAAGGCCCCGCAAGCGCCGGTGACCGCGCCGGACAGATAGCGAATCTCACCAGAGCCGCCAAAGACTACGTGGGCCAACTAGAGAGCACGGAACGAGACCTATTTTTTCACGTAATTGCGACACTCCATGCCCCAACCTATCGCGACGATAATTTAGGAGCCTTGCGTCAGGACTGGCCGCGCGTTCCGTTGCCTCCGGCGAAGGAATTGCTCCTTCAGTCCACGGGCCTCGGCGAGCGGATCGCGGCGCTGCTCGACCCTGAAACACCGGTTACAGGCGTAACCGCCGGCACGATCCGGGCGGAAATGAGGACCATCGGACCGATCCAGCGGACCGGCGGCGGCCCGCTCAAGGAAAAGGATTTGCGGCTCACGGCGCGCTGGGGCTACGCCGGGCAGAACCGCGTGACCATGCCCGGTCCAGGCGATGCGCGGCGGCGCGAGTACGACGACGACGAACGCACCGCGATCAGCGAAGGGGCGTCGGCGCTTGAGTTGACGGCGGACGAGGCGCTGGAGTGCCTGGGCGAGGCAACCTACGACGTCTACCTCAACGATCTCGCCTATTGGCGCAACGTGCCCGAGCGCGTGTGGCGCTACACCATCGGCGGCTATCAGGTGATCAAGAAGTGGCTGTCGTACCGCGAATACGCGCTGCTGAGCCGTCCGATGAGCGCCGACGAGGCGCGCGAGGTGACGAATATGGCCCGGCGCATCGCCGCCATCCTGCTCATGGGGCCGGCGCTCGACGCCAACTACCAGGCCGTCTGCGATAACACCTGGCCGTGGCCGGGAAGGAAGTCGGTTGCGGACTAGACCCCAGGCTGCGCCACGGCGGCTAAAACCCGCCGCCAGACCGCCGCCGACCCCCGCCCGCCGGCGCGCGCGGCTGGGGCCGGGTGCGCCCCCGATCCGGCGCGCCAAACCGCCGCCGGCCCGCGGGCGCCGGTCGGCGCGGCGCATCGGCCTGCTGGGCGGCTCGTTCAACCCGGCCCACGCGGGCCACCGGCACATCAGCCTGCTGGCGCTCAAGCTCCTGAGGCTCGACGAGGTGTGGTGGCTGGTCTCGCCGCGCAACCCGCTCAAGCCCGCCGCCGGCATGGCCGGGCTCGAGGCGCGGCTCGAGCGCGCGCGCGCCGTGGCCCGGCACCCGCGCATCCACGTCACCGACATCGAGCGGCGCCTCGCGACGCGGTACACCGCCGACACCCTGCGCGCCCTGACCGCGCGCCATCGGCGCCAAGCCTTCGTCTGGCTCATGGGCGGCGACAACCTGGCGCAGATTCCGCGCTGGAAGGACTGGACGGCGATTTTCTCGCTGGTTCCCATTGCCGTATTCGATCGGCCGGCGTATTCTTACGAGGCGTTGGCGGGCACGGCGGCGCGCCGCTTCGCGCGATATCGCGTGCGGCAGCGACGGGCCGGCGAGTTGGCCGGTCTTGCGCCGCCGGCGTGGGTGTTCGTGCGCGGCAAGCCGCACCCCGAATCGGGGACCCGGCTTCGCCGCCTCGGCGCCGCCCGCGGACGCAAGAGATTGGCGAGCAAAACGTAGGGACGTAGCCTATACCCCGTTCGCACGACACTCGGTCTTCGCCATCGGCCCTGCTGGCCGTGATCACCGCCGCGCTCGAACAGGGCCAGGCCGAGAACGTCATCATCATCGATCTCGCCGGCAAGACCACCATCGCCGACTACATGGTGATCGCCACCGGCCAGCCCCAACGGCACGTCGGCGCGCTCGCCGAGAACCTGATCCGCAAGATCAAGGAGGCGGGGTTCGGGACCCCGGGGGTCGAGGGCCGGGTGCAGTGCGACTGGGTGCTGCTCGACGCGGGCGATGTCATCGTCCAGTTGTTCCGCCCGGAGATCCGTTCGTTCTACAACCTCGAGAAGATGTGGGCCGCGCCGCCGCCCAAGAAGACGGCTCAGGGCGCCGTGTTGCACGCCTGAGCCGGCTCTCCGCCCATGATCGCGCCCATGATCGCGTCAGGCCGCCCACCCCTTCGTCGCTACCATTCGTTAGCGCTTGTTGGTATATAGGCGCCGCAGATGCCGCACCGCCGTTTTCGCCCCGTCGTGTTGTGCGTGCTCGACGGCTGGGGTTATCGCGCCGAACGCGAGGACAACGCCATCGCACAGGCGCGCACGCCGGTTTGGGACCGGCTGATCGCGACGTGCCCGCACAGCCTGCTCGCGGCGTCGGACAGCGGCGTTGGGCTGCCGCCCGGGCAGATGGGCAACTCCGAGGTCGGCCACATGAACCTCGGCGCCGGGCGCATCGTGCCCCAGGACCTGTCGCGCATCGGCCGGACGGTCGCCGACGGCTCTCTCGCCGCCAACCCCGTGCTCGATGAGCTGATCGCGCGGCTCAAGGACAGCGGCGGCGCGTGCCACCTGATGGGGCTGATTTCGCCCGGCGGCGTGCACGCCCACCAGGACCATATCGCGGCGCTCGGCCGCGCCTTGGCCGGGCGCGGCGTCAAGGTCGCGGTGCACGCCTTTCTCGACGGCCGCGACACCCCGCCGGCGAGCGGCCGCGCCTACCTGGCGGACTTCGAGGCGGCCGTCGCCGGCGCCGGGGGCCTCTCCATCGCCACGGTCGGCGGGCGCTATTACGCGATGGACCGCGACCGGCGCTGGGAGCGCATCGCCAAGGCCTACGAGACGCTGGTTTCGGGCGTTGGCGAAACGGCGCCCGACGCCGACTCCGCGGTCGCCGCGGCCTATGCGCGCGGCGAGACCGACGAGTTCGTGCTGCCCACCGCGATCGGCGATTACGCCGGCATGAAGGACGGCGACGGGGTCCTGATGGGCAACTTCCGCGCCGACCGCGTGCGTCAGCTGCTCACCGCGCTTCTCGACCCCGCGTTCGACGCGTTCGAGCGCCGCGCCGTGGTGCGCTTCGCCGCCGCGTGCGGCATGACCGAGTACTCCGATGAGCTCGGCGCCTTCCTCTCGCCGCTGTTCGCGCCGGTGCGGCTGGCCGGGACCCTCGGCGAGGTCGCCGCCGCCGCGGGCATGACGCAGCTGCGCATCGCCGAGACCGAGAAGTACGCCCACGTGACATTCTTCCTCAACGGCGGCGAGGAGTCGCTGTTCCCGGGCGAGGAACGCATCCTGGTGCCGTCTCCCAAGGTCGCCACCTACGACCTGAAGCCCGAGATGTCGGCCTTCGAGGTGACCGACAAACTGGTCGAGGCCATCGACGGCGGCCGCTTCGACCTGATCGTCGTCAACTACGCCAGCGCCGACATGGTCGGCCACACGGGCAACCTTGCGGCGACGGTGCGCGCGGTCGAGGCGGTCGACGCCTGTCTCGGCCGGCTCGGCGAGGCGGTCGGCAGGGCGGGCGGCGCGCTGGTCATCACCGCCGACCACGGAAACGCCGAGATGATGCGCGACCCCCGCACGGGCCAGCCGCACACCGCCCACACCTCGAACCCGGTGCCGTTCGTCGTCTTCGGCCTGTCGCCGGGAGAGGCCGTGGCGCGCGACGGCCGCCTCGCCGACGTGGCGCCGACCCTGCTCGAGCTCCTCGGCCTCTCCCGGCCCGCCGAGATGGAGGGCGCCTCGCTGCTCGCGCCGGCCGCGGCGGGCGGGCGCCGCGTTCAGGCCGGATGAGGGCGGCGGCGATCATCGTCGCGCTGGCGGCCGGCCTCGGCTGCTTGCCGGCCGCTGCGGCCGAAACCGACGATGTCGACCGCCGGCTCGAATCCGTCGAGCGCGCCATCGAGGAAGGCCAGAGCCGCGAGCGCCAGCTCGACAGCAAGGCGGCGGCGCTCGGGCGCGAGGTCGCCGTCCTGCGGGCCGAGCTGGTGAGCGCCGCGAGCGCCGCGCAAGACCACGAGGAACGTCTCGACACGATCGAGGGGCGGCTCGCCGATCTGACGCGCGCCGAGGCGGAGAAAGCGGCCGCGCTTGAGCGCAAGTGGGCGGCATTGACGACGACTCTCGGCGCCCTCGAGCGGCTCGGCCGCCTGCCGCCCGGCGCGCTCATCGCGGCCCCGGCGACGCTCACCGACACGATCCGGACGAACCTGCTGCTCGGCGCGGCGGTGGCGGCGCTCGACAGCAAGGCGCGCGGCCTGCGCGAGCAGCTGGACGGCCTTGCCGACTTGCGCCGCACGATCGCCTCCGAGCGGACCGAGATGGCCGCCGCGAGCACCGAGCTCGCGGTCGAGCGCCGGCGCTTGGAGCGACTGCTCGAACGTAAGTCGGCGTTGCAGCGCACGACGCTCAAGCAGCGCCGCGCGGCGGAACAGCGCGTGGCGCGCCTGGCCGCCGAGGCCGGCAACCTGCGCGAGCTGATGGAGAAGCTCGCCACCGGCGCGGCGGCGGCGCCACCGGTCGAAACGCCGCCGGTTTTCGCGGCGCCCGCGCCGGCCCGGTCGTTCGCCGCCACGCGGGGCACCCTGGGGCTGCCGGTGCGCGGCCGCCTCGTCGGACTGTTTGGCCAGACCAACGAAAGCGGCGGGCGACGCAACGGCATCGCCATCGAAACCCGAGCCGGCGCCTGGGTCGTGACGCCCTTCGACGGGCGGGTCGTGTTCGCCGGGCCGTTCCGCGGCTACGGGCAACTCTTGATCATCGAGCACGGCGAGGGATATCATACGATCCTTGCGGGGGTCGCGCGCATCGACGGTGTTCTCGGCCAATGGCTGCTGGCTGGCGAGCCGGTGGGCGTGATGGGGCCGGGCTCCAACGGCATCCCGACCTTGTATCTCGAGCTTCGCCGGAATGGCGCGGCGATCAACCCGCTCCCTTGGTTGGCGGCAGGCGGGAGAAAGGCAAGCGGATAATGCGGAGATCTCTGGTGAGCGCGTTGCCGGTGGTGGTGCTGCTGCTCTTGCCATCGAGCGCGGGGGCAGCCAGCTCGGACACCTATCGTCAGCTCAATTTGTTCGGCGACGTGTTCGAGCGCGTCCGCGCCGACTTCGTCGACGAGGTGCAAGACAAGGAGCTCATCGAGTCGGCGATCGACGGCATGTTGATGTCGCTCGACCCGCACTCGAGCTATCTCAACCCCGAGAAGTACGAGGAAATGCAGGTCCAGACCAAGGGCGAGTTCGGCGGCCTCGGCATCGAGGTCACCATGGAGAACCGCCTCGTCAAGGTGGTCTCGCCGATCGACGACACGCCGGCGTACCGCGCCGGGATCAAGGCCGGCGACCTGATCACCCATCTCGACGGCAAGCAGGTGCTGGGCCTTACGCTTTCGGAGGCGGTCGAGAGCATGCGCGGGCCGGTGGGCACCGACATCGTCCTTACCGTGCGGCGCGAGGGCGTCGATAAACCGCTCGAGGTGACGATCACCCGCGCCATCATCAAGATTCGGTCGGTGCGCTCGCGCGCCGAGGGCGACGCCGGCTACATCCGCATCACCACGTTCAACGAGCAGACCGTGAACGGGGTCAAGAAGGCGGTCGAGGATATCAGGAACCAAATCGGCGACAGCATGATCGGACTGATCCTGGACCTGCGCAACAACCCGGGGGGGCTGCTCGACCAAGCGGTCGGGGTCTCCGACCTCTTCCTCGACAAGGGCGAGATCGTCTCCACCCGCGGGCGGCGTCACGACAGCACCCAGCGCTTCAACGCCAAGCCGGGCGACTTGGCCGAGGGGCTGCCGCTCGTCCTGCTCATCAACGGCGGCTCGGCTTCGGCGTCCGAGATCGTCGCCGGCGCCCTCCAGGACCACCGCCGCGCGATCGTCCTCGGCACCAAGTCGTTCGGCAAGGGCTCGGTGCAGACGATCATCCCGATCTCGGGGCGCGGCGCCATCCGGTTGACGACGGCGCGCTACTTCACGCCATCGGGATACTCGATTCAGGCCAAGGGCATCGAGCCCGACATCATCGTTAAGCAGGCGCGCATCGAGACGGTCGATGATGAGAAGCGGCGCAGCGAAGCGACCCTGCGCAACCCGCTCGACGGTGGCGGTTCCGAGCCGGACGACCCGGCGAAGTCGAACGACAGGTCGGACACGGCACAGCAGGACTATCAGCTGGCCCGCGCTCTCGACCTGCTGCGCGGGCTGGCGCTATTCAGCGGCGGAGCCGTGAACTAGCCCCGGCCCGGGGCGGTGCCCGGGCGGATCCGGTCATGACGGCGCCTTGGAGGCCCCGGGAGCGCGGTCGCCGGCTGGGTGGCGCGCCCGCCGGCGTTGTGCTCGCGCTCGTCGCGCTGGCGGCCGGCGGCGAAGCCTCGGCGGACGATATCGAGCTGCCCTACGCGCGCCACTTCGAGGCGCCCGAAGGCTGGCCGCGCATCGCCGTGGTCATCACCGGCCTCGGGCTCAGCCGGGCGGCGACGAGTTCCGCAATTCGCCTGCCCGGCGGGGTGACACTCGGCTTCTCGTCGCACGCGCCCGATCTGCAGAAGTGGATCGACTTGGCGCGCGCCGCCGGCCACGAAGTAATTCTCGAGCTGCCGATGGAGCCGATGAACTACCCCGAGGTCGACCCCGGCCCCAATCCCCTGTTGACCTCGCTGTCGCGCGCCGAGAACCTCGAGCGGCTGCAGTGGCACCTCGACCGCGCGACCGGCTACGTCGGCGTCACGCCCAACATGGGCGCGCGCTTCGTCGCCTCGCCCGACGACCTGAGGCCGGTGCTCGTGGCGCTCAAGACGCGCGGCGTGATGTTCCTCGACGCCGGCGCCACGAGCCAGAGCGCCGCCGCGCAGCTCGCCCCGGCGATCGGGCTTTCGCGGGCGATCAGCAACCGCGTGCTCGACGCCCACGCGTCGCGCACGGAGATCGACAAGCAGCTCGCCGCGATCGCGCGCATCGCCCGGCGCGCCGGCGCCGCGGTGGCGGTCGGCCACGCCTTTCCGGTGACCCTCGAGCGGCTCGACGAATGGCTGCCGACCCTCGCCGAGAACGGGCTTGCGCTGGTGCCGATCAGCGGCGTCGTCGACCGCCAGTTGCCGCCGTGAGCGCCGACCCGGCAAACCCGCGGCGCTACCGCGCCGGCGTCGGCATCATGCTGCTCGATCGGCGCAACCAAGTGTTCGTCGGGCGGCGCATCGACACCCCCGGCGACGCCTGGCAGATGCCCCAAGGGGGCATCGACCCGGGCGAGGCGCCGCGGGCGGCGGCGGCGCGCGAGCTGGCCGAGGAAATCGGCACCGACAAGGCCGAAATCCTCGCCGAGAGCCGCGGCTGGCTGAGCTACGACGTGCCGCCGGAAATCGCCGCCCGGGTGTGGGGCGGAGACTACCGCGGCCAACGCCAGAAGTGGTTCGCGCTGCGTTTCACGGGACGCGACAGCGACATCGACCTCGACACTGGCTCACCCGAGTTCGCGGCGTGGAAATGGGTCGAGGCCGAGGAGCTGCCGCGGCTCATCGTGCCCTTTAAACGGGCGCTCTACCGCGCCGTCCTCGCCGAGTTTCGCGAGGTGCTCGAGCGGCCGGCATGATCCACGTCTGCTCGCTCGCGACTCTTGTACTCGAAACCGAGCGCGTTCGGCCCGCCCACGTCATCTCTCTGGTCGACCCCGATTTCGAATTCTCTGCTCCGCCGGGGGTCGATCCCGCGCGGCACCTGACGCTGCGTTTCCATGACATCGCCCTGCCGCTGCCGGGGTACGTCGCGCCGCGAGCCGAGGACATCGAACGGCTGCTCGCGTTCGGCGCGGCGTGCGACGGCGACACGCCCACGCTGATCCACTGCCACGCCGGCATCAGCCGCTCGCCGGCGGCGGCGTTCATCATCATGTGCCAGCACAACGTGGGCCGCGAGGAGGACGCGGCGCAGCTGCTGCGGCGGCACGGCCGGCACGTGCGGCCGAACCGCCGGATGGTCGAGCTGGCCGATGGGCTCCTCGGCCGCGGCGGCCGGCTGAGCCAAGCGCTGCGCGCGATGCCGCCGCCGGCGCCGACGCTTTATCCGCAGCCGATCGCCCTGCCCGCCAAGCTATAGGGCGCTCCTGTCCCCTCGAAAAACTCCAGCCGCCCGGGTTCGAGGCCGCGTCCCGCGGCGGCCGGCCGTGCGCATTGGGGGCTTTCAACCTTAGGCTGTGGCGCGGACATCCGGGGTTTTCCGCGGCGGCTGGCATCGTCGGCGCGACAGCCGGACGCGCTTGCAAATCGCGGGGCGACTCCATAAGGTTCCCGAGCAACGAAACGCCCCCGCGCGGCCGAACTTGGGCGGGGCAGCGATCACGGCTCGCCGACGTCTCGTGGCGAGCGCTCTGGGAGGGCAAGAGACATGACGTCCATACGTTTCAAGCTTCTCGCCGCCGTCGCGGCGGTGCTGATGCTGGGCTTGGGTTCGACCACGTCCGGCGCCAAGGAGAAGGTCAAAGTCGGCTTCATCGGGCCTCTGACCGGCGGCACGTCCGCCAACGGCCTGGGCGGGCGCAACGCGTCCGACCTGGCGGTGCGCCTTCGCAACGCCGACCCGAACGCCAAACACGAATACGAGCTCATCGTCCTGGACGACGAGTGCAAGCCGAACATCGGCGTCCAGGCGGCGACCAAACTCGGCGCCAACAAAGACGTCATCGCCGCCGCCACCCATTACTGCTCGGCGGTGGCCATCACCACGGTCGACATCTATCACAAGTTCGGCCTGCCGATCATCGTCTGGGGCGCGGTGCTTCCCGCCATCACCTACGGCAACACTTACAAGGAAGTGCATCGCGTCAACGGCACCATGATCAACCAGAACGAGACCGCGGCCAAGTTCATGACCGGGCTGGGTTACAAGACCTGGGCCATCATCCACGACACCACCGACTACGGCAAAGGTCACGACGAGTTTTTCACCAAGTACGTGACCGAAAACGGCGGCAAGATCCTGGGCCGTTTCGGCGTCACCTCCGACCAGCAGGACTTCTCGGCCGAGCTCACCAAGATCAAGTCCCTCGGCCCGGACGTGCTGTATTTCGGCGGCCTGACGCCGATCGGCGTGCGCATCCGCGCCCAGATGGAAAAGCTCGGTCTCAAGGCCCAGTTCGAAGGCACCTCGGGTATCGTTTCGGACACCTTCATCAAGGGTTCCGGCGAGCTGGCCGAAGGCGTGGTGGCGTTCAAAGAAGGCGCGCCGACGGAAAAACTGCCCGGCGGCAAGGTCTTCATCGACCAATACAACAAGCAGGGCTACGGCGAGCCGCCCGAGGCCTACGGCGCCTTCGCCTTCGCCGCCATGAATCTGATCCTCGACACCATCGAGGCGGTGGGACCCGACCGCAAGAAGGTCCGCGAGGCCCTCAACAAGGTCGACGGCGTGGACTCGATCATCGGCAAGATCGCCTTCGACGATCACGGCCAGAACACCATCGCATTGATCACCAAGTATGTGGTCCAGGACGGCAAATGGACGGTTTGGGGGGAAAGCGAATACGCCACGGGCAAGCGTAAGCTGAAGGGTATGTGAGCCTTTCCGGGCGGCCGGGGGACCTCCCGGCCGCCCGCCCGTCGCCGGCGTTCCTGATCAAGACCGATGTTCCTGATCAAGACCGATGTTCCTGATCAAGACCGGTGTTCCTGATCAAGACCGGTGTTCGTGATCAAGACCGGCGTTCCTGACCAAGATATGACTCGATAGGCCGTCCCATGGATGTCGGGCTGTTCAGCCAGTACGTCATGAACGGGTTGATGCTGGGCATGATGTACGCCCTCGTCGCCGTCGGATTCACCCTGTTCTTCGGGGTGATGGACATCATCAATTTTTCCCACGGCGACGTGCTGACGGTCGGCGCGTTCGCCGGCCTCGCGACCTATCTGGGACTGGTCGAGATCGGCGTGTCATGGCCGCCCGCGCAGGTGGCGATCGTGCTGGCGGTGGCGATCGTTTGTACGGCCGGTTTGGGCGCAATCGTCGCCAAGTACCTGGTGCTGCCGCTGAAGGACGCGCCGGCCCTGAACACCTTGCTCCTCACCCTGATGCTGGGCACCGTTCTGCACGAAGCCATCCGCCTGTTTTACCCGCTCGGGGCCAACCCCCAACGGTTCCCGTCCCTGCTGCCCACCGATGCGTATACGTTCGGCAATTTCACCCTGCGAATCGACAACATGATGCTGCTGCTGGCCGGGACGGCGGTCATCGTCGGCATTCATCTCCTGATCAACAAGACCAAGCTCGGACTGGCCATCCGCGCCGTCGCCCAGGACAGCGAAACGGCCAAGACCATGGGCATCAATTTTACCCTCATCGTCCTGATCACCTTCGCCATCGGTTCCGGGCTCGCCGCCTTCGCCGGCATTCTTCACGGCCTGTATTACAGCGAGATCAATTTCGCCATGGGCCTTTTGCTCGGTGTCATCGGCTTCTCCTCGGCGATCGTCGGCGGCCTCGGCAACATCTACGGCGCCATCATCGGCGGCTTCCTGTTCGCCGCCCTGCAGACCATCGGCGTTCTCGCCATGCCCTTTGCCAGCGCCTACAAGGACGTCTTCGCATTCGGCGTGATCATTCTCATCATGGCGTGGCGGCCGACGGGTCTGATCAGAGAAAAGATCAGCGAGCGGGTGTAGAGCGATGCGCCGCGCCCGCTCACTGCTCGCGTCCTTGCTGCCCGGCCTCGTGAGCGCCGCGGGTGTGACCGTCTACGTGATATTGCTGATGAGCGTGGAATCCCAGGCCGGTGTCGTCGCCCTATTGGCGGCCGGCGTGCTCGCGGTCCTCGCCGCCGCCCGGTTCGGCGCCGTCGCCCGGGTCGCGCGCGCCTTCGCCGAGCAGGAAAATTACCTGAATCTCATGGTCATCCTCGCGGTCCTGGCCGTGACCGGGTTCTTCTACGAAGACCATTTCGTCCTGCTGATGGTGACGACGGTGATCGTCTATGTCATCGCCTGCCTGGGGCTGAATCTGCAGTTCGGTTACTCCGGCGTGCTCAATTTCGCCGGCGCGGCGTTCTTCGGCATCGGCTGTTACACGGCCGCGGTGCTCACCATGAACACGCCGGTTCCGCATCTCGTCGTGCTCTTGGCCGGCGGCGTCATGGCGGCGGTGATCGGTTCGCTGCTGATCCTCCCCGTGCTGCGCACGCGCAGCCACTATTCCGCCGTGGTGACGATCGCCTTTTCCCTGCTGTTCAAGATCTTCCTCGAAGTCAACGACACGCTGGGCGGCCCCCAGGGGCTCCGGGTCGCCGGCATGAACGTGCTCGGCTGGGAGTTCAACGACGACATCGAGATCGGCGAAGATTTCGAGGCCGCCTTTTATGTCAGCTACGCCGTGGTCGGGCTGATCCTGCTGGTCCTCGCGTTCGCTCTGGTCAGGCGCCTCGAACGCTCGTGGATCGGGCTCAACATGGACGCCGTCCGCCTCGATGAGACCGCCGCCGCCTGTTTCGGCCTCAGTATTGTCCGGTGGAAAATCACCGCCTTTACCCTCGGCAATTTTCTCATCGGCGTGGCCGGCGCGTTCTACGCCATGATGATCGGCTTCATCGCCCCGACCAATTTTACCTTCGGCGATTCGTTGATCCTGGTATCGATCGTGCTTCTCGGCGGCATGGGCAATCCGTGGGGACTGGTGGTGGCGACGGTGATCCTCATCATCGTGCCGGAAAAGCTGCAGGCGATTCAGGAGTACCGGTTCCTGCTGTTCGCCGCGTTGGTCATCCTGATCCTTCTGTTCCGCCCCGCCGGGCTGTTGCCGCGGCAGCTCAGGACCTACCTTCCGGGATGGCAGCCTCGATGAGCGACGCGGCGCAGGGCCTTCTGGTTTCGCATGACCTGACCAAGCGGTTCGGCGGCCTGCTCGCCGTGGACTCGCTCGAACTGGAGGCCCGCCGCGGCGAGATTCTCGGCCTCATCGGCCCCAACGGTTCGGGCAAGACGACGTTTTTCAACGTCGTCACCGGCATCTACCCCGCCAGCGCAGGCCGCGTGCTGTTCGACGGCGAAGACATCACCAACCTGTCCCCGCAAGCCATCTGCCGCGCCGGGATCGCGCGCACCTTCCAGCGCTCGCGCCTGTCGCTGTCGCTGTCGATATTCGACAACCTCATGATCGGCAATCACCTGCGGCTGAACCAGGGCCTGTGGTTCAACCTCGTCCGGCGGCAAGCGTTCGAACGGGAGTTCGAGGAAAATGTCGCGCGGGCGCGGGAGCTGGTGAAGGTCTTCGCCCCGCCCTTGGCCGATCGTATGTTCGAGGCCGTGACCGGTTTTCCCATGATCGACCGGCGTCGCATCGAAATCTGCCGCGCCCTGATCAGCCGCCCCAAGCTTCTGTTGCTCGACGAACCGTCGGCCGGGATGACCCGCGAGGAAATGACGGAACTGATGGATGACATTCTCGAGATCAAGGAGCATGTCGAGGACCTGACGATCATCATCATCGAGCATGAAATGGGCGTCATCGAGCGCGTCACCAACAACTGCGTGGTGCTCAACTTCGGCCAGAAAATCTGCGAGGGCACTTATCAGGGCGTGGCCGCCGACCGGCTGGTGCAGGAAGCCTATCTGGGGATCGAATGAGCGGCGACGCAGAGCGCGGCCTGGTCGTCGAAGACGTTCATACCGCCTACGATAAGGCCGATGTCCTGGAAGCGGTCTCTCTCCGGGCGGAAAGAGGCAAGATCACCTGTCTGCTGGGCTCGAACGGCTCGGGAAAGACGACCCTGATCCGCTCCATCCTTGGCCTGACCCCGCCCAATCGCGGCCGCATCGTCTTCGACGGCACCGATCTCACCGACCTTCCCACCCACAAGGTCATCGCCGCCGGGATCGCCTGCATTCCCGAGGGCCGGCAGGTTTTCCCCAAGCTCACGGTGGAGGAGAACCTGCGCCTCGGCGGCTATCAGGAGACCTCGCCCAAGGTTCTGGCGCGCCGCCTCGATCGCGTCTACGAGACCTTCCCGCTGCTCCGCGAACGCCGGCAACAGATCTCCGGCACCATGTCGGGCGGCGAGCAGGCCATGGTCTCCATAGGCCGCGGCCTGATGAGCGCGCCCAAGCTGCTGCTGCTCGACGAGCCTTCGCTCGGCCTGTCGCCGATCCTGGTCAAGGAGAACTTCAACATCATCCGGCGCATCAACGAGGAGGGCATCACGGTCTTTCTCGTCGAGCAGAACGTACGCCAGACGCTGGCGATCGCCGATTTCGGCTACGTCCTGTCCAAGGGGCGGGTCGTCGCCGCCGGCACGGCGGAGGACCTGAGCAAGACCACCGAGGTCCACCGGGCGTACTTCGGCTGAGGCGGACGCCGGCGCCGTCATTGCGTCGGGCCGAGGACTGCCATCAGCAGTACATCGAGAAGCAAAGATCGTCGCTGGGGCGCCGTTACCGCCGGCTATCGCTGTCCGCGATGAACTAGCCGCCCCTGGCCTGGAGCACCAGAGAGCACACCACGGACGCGGCCTTTTGGCCCACGAAGCGGGCGAAAAGCTCGTGCTCGGGCAGGATGTCGAACGCGAAGCTGAATCGCCGCGCCAACAATCCGAGGACCTCGTGCATCTCCTTCACCAGGATCCAGCGGCTCGCGGCGGCGTCGAGGACGAACATTTCGAACGACATAAAGCAGTAGCCGCCGGGCGCCAGGATGCGCTCGATCTCGTCGCAATGCCCGTCGAACTGGTTGGTGCGTAGCGTCGCGCGCAGCCTTTGTACCGCCGGCTCGAGCCGCCGTTCCTCTTTCGCCGTCGGCGGCCCCAGCACCTCGGCGACCTGCCAAGAGAAGTAATCGTAAGGCTCGTGGTCGAACTGAGACACCAGCATCGACGACGTCACGAGATCGACGCTGGCGTCGGGAATGCCGAGGTTGGTGCGCTGCCGGCTCACCCTGTTCGCGAGCGCGATCGCTCGTCCGAACGCCGATTTCCAGGAGCGCGCGTCACCGACCGCATCGAGTACGCGCTCGGCGAAGGCGCTGGCGTAGCCGCCGGTCACGTCCGCGGTGTGGCAGATCGGCTGGGTTCCCTTCTCGAACGCCGTGCACAGGAACGGACTGCCTTTCCCGGCGACGAAGCTGCCGCACACCTCCGCGTCCGACCCCCCGTCCCCGGTGAACCGGCGGCAGTAGGCGGCGGAGCGATCCTCGCTCAACGTACAGAAGACGCAGCGCGCCGCCCCGTCCTCGTCGCGCTCGATGATCGACCAGTCGATTCCCGCGTCGGTAATTCCCGGCAGCCAATCGACCAAGTGGATCGTCGCGCCGGAGCGCACCATGCGGCGATACGGGATGTCGTTGAGGATTCCGGCGCCGAGGCAGGCGACGACGTTCGGGTTCGTCTTATCGAGAACCGAGCCGATGATCTCGCGCTGGCGCTCGAACGCCCCCCGGCAGCGGCGGTGGCACTCGCAGTAAACCGCCTTCCCGCCGGGGACCGTCAGATAGTCTTGCCACTGGACCGGCATCACGCACCCAAGGCGAGTTGTGGTTAACCTAAGGTTAATGAACGCCCGCAGGCGTTAACATTGGTTAAGTGTCGGTTAACAAACCATTAACGATTGTTGCCGGATATTGATTGACGCTGACAAATGTTAACGAATCGTTAACGGGCGGACGCCGGCGCCGTCATTGCATCGGGTCGAGCACGCCGTAGCGCGTGGTGGGGGGGCCGCCGGCGTCGGTCATGCGCGCCCGCGCGATGATCGCCTCCTTCAGCTCGGCCGCCCGCCACTCGGGGTGCGCCGCCGCCAGCCGCGCCGCCAGCGCCGTCACCCGCGGCGCCGCGAAGCTCGCACCCGAGGCGGTCGTGCGCGCGCCGGCAAAGTCGATCACCGGCACCCGCTCGCCCGGCACCAGCAGATCGACCGTGCGCTTGCCCCAGTTCGACCCCGGCGCCGGCGCGCCGAAGCCGTCGGCCGAGGTGACGACGATCATGTTGTCGAGGTTGAACGCCGCCGGATAGACCGGGCGGCGGTCGATGTCGCGGCCGTCGTTGCCGGCCGAGACGACGAACAGGATGTGCGGGTTCGCCTTCACCGCGGCGACGAAGGCGCCCCAGTCGGCGGCGCGGTTGCTGCCCATGGCCAGGTTGACCACGCGCGCGCCGACGGCCGCGGCGTCGGCGACGAGGTCGGCCCAGCGCGCCGGATCGGGCCGCGGG
>JADFMW010000206.1 GCA_022563655.1 Pseudomonadota bacterium | reverse complement strand
GCCTTCGCCACCCACGGCCTGGTGCCGGGCGACCTCAACGGCCTCACCCAGCCAGCGCTTGCCTTGTCGTCGCCCGAGGTGGCCGGTGGCGGGGGCGACGGTCTGCTCACCATGGGCGAGATTCTGGCGCTCAAGCTCGATGCCGACTGGGTCGTGCTGTCGGCGTGCAACACGGCGAGCGGCGCCGGCGCCGGGGCCGAGGCGATCTCGGGCCTGGGGCGTGCGTTCTTCTATGCCGGCACGCGGGCGCTGCTGGTCTCGAACTGGCCGGTCGAGACGACGAGCGCAAAGGCGCTGACGACCGATGTGTTTCGCCGCCAGGCCGCGGACCCGGGCTTGAGCCGGGCCGAGGCGCTGCGCCAAGCGATGCTGGCGCTGATCGACGGGCCGGGCCTGGTCGACGGCGAGGGGCGGTCGGTGTTCTCATACGCCCACCCCATCTTCTGGGCCCCGTTCAGTCTAATCGGCGACGGCGCGAGCGGCGGCCCCTAGACCTCGTGACGGAGGAGACGGACGTGCTCATGGACAAGGTGAAGCTGGTGTTCGGCGCGGCGGTTGTCTTTGCCGTCTTTTGGGGCATGCCGGCATGGGCCGGCGGGCCCAGCGCGATCGTCGAGGAACTCGCCGCCCCGGACGCCGGCCTGGAACTGATGGAGTACGTCGAGGACGGAAGGGTCATCAGGCTCGGCCCCTCCGGCACGATCACGCTCGGCTACCTGCGCTCGTGCTGGCGCGAGACGATCTCGGGCGGCACCGTCACCGTGGGCGCCAGAAGAAGCACCATCAAGGGCGGCGCCGTGCGGCGCGAACTGGTCGAGTGCGACGGCGGCGCCATCGAGCTCAGCGCGGCCGAGGCGGGAAAGGCCGGCGTCATGGTGTTTCGCCGCGCGCCCTCCGCCCAGGAAGCCGGACTACCCGTGCCGCAGCTCACGCTCTATGGCGCGAGCCCGGTGATTACCCTCGTCGAGCCCGGCGGCAACGTGGTCATCGAGCGCCTGGACAAGGCCGGCATGACCATCGTGATCGCGGTTGACGGCAAGTTCGTCGATCTCGCGCAAGGCAAGAGCGCGTTGGAGCCCGGCGGGCTGTACCGGGGCCGGGTGGGCAAGCGCACGGTGGTCTTCAAGATCGACCCGTTCGCGCAACCGGGCGCCGGCCCAATCATCGGCCGCCTGCTCCACCTCTAGGGGAATGAAGGCGCGCGACGTCGCGGCGGCGGGGGCGGTCGTCCTCGTCGTGTCGGTGTTGTTTACGCTGCCGGGCCTCGACCGGCTGGGCGGGCTGTCGCTCGACGTGTTGTTCTGGCTGCGCCACCAGGTCTTCGGCCCGCGGCACGCGCCGGCAACGTCGCCCGCGGTGATCGTGGCTATCGACGAGGAGACCTACCGCACGGAGCCGTTCCACAGCCTGCCCAAGGTGATGTGGACGAAGCAGCTCGCGGCGGTGGTCGACGCCACGCTCGCGGGCGGCGCCAGCGTGGTCGGTTTCGACGTGATCTATCCGACCTCGGTCGAGCGCTTCATCAAGGGCTTCGACCGCGAGCTGTTGGTCACCCTGAAACGGGCGAGCAAGGCGGGCCGGGTGGTGCTCGGCAAGGTCCAGCACCAATACAAGCCGATCGCCCCGTTCCCGGGCTACAGCTACGCCGTCGGGCATGGGCGGAACATTCGTTCGGTCAACCTGTTCCAGGATGACGACGGCGTGATTCGCCGCGCACCGCTGATGTTCCGGAGCGGCGACGGCGGCGAGGAGACCTCGATGGCCCTCGAGCTCGCCGCCCGGGCGCTCGGCGTGACGCCCCGGCGGACCGCCGACGGCGCCATCGCCCTCGGCGACGCCGTCATTCCAGGGTCGAGGAAGAACCGCATCGCCATCAACTTCGACGGCGGGCCGGGGGCGATACCGACGTACTCGCTCGCCGACCTCTATGCCTGCGCGCAGAAGGGCGATGCGGACTATTTCCGCCGCCACTTCGACGGCAAGGTGGTGCTGGTGGGAGCGGTCCTCGATGTCGAGGATCGCAAGCTGACCTCGAAGCGCTTCATCACCGCGCCGGAGGGCCAGGGACTGCCCGAGCGCTGCGTCAACCCGGTGATGGCCGAGCTCTACAAAGGGGAGCTTAGGCGCGACACCATCCCCGGCGTCTACGCGCATGCCCACGCGGTCAACAACCTGCTGCGCGGCGAGGCGCTGCGCGAGCTCGATCGCGGCGCCGTCGGGCTCATCACGCTGGCGCTCGCGGCGGCCGTCGCGTGGGTGACGATGACCATGTCGTTCTTGAGCGCGGGCCTCGCGCTCGTGCTGGTGAGCGTGGCGTGGACCGCGCTGGCCACCGGGCTGTTCGCCGACGCGCAAGTCGTGCCGCTCTTGAGACCGCTGGCCGCCGCCGCGCTGAGCTTCGCCCTGCTGCTGGGGTATCGCTTCACGGTCGCCGACAAGGACAAGCGCTATATCCGTCAAGCCTTTTCGCTCTACTTGCCGCCGGCGGTGATCGACCGCATGGTCGCCAAGGGCCGGGCGCCGTCGCTGGGAGGGGAGACCCGCGAGCTGACCGTGTGGTTTGCCGACATGGCCAACTTCACCGCTCTCTCCGAAGGGCTGGCGCCGGAGCGGCTGGTGGGGCTGCTGAACGCCTATTTTTCGGAGATGACGACCGTCCTCGAGGACCACGGCGGCTTCGTCGACAAATACATCGGCGACGCCATTCTCGCCGTGTTTGGCGCCCCCCTCGACGACCCCGACCACGCCGCGCATGCGGTCGAGGCGGCGCTTGCCTGCGAGCGGCAACTGGAGGAGCTGGGCAAGCGGCCGATCTGGTCGGCGAACGCGCCGCCCGTTGCCCGCGTCGGCATCAACAGCGGCGAGGTGCTGGTCGGCAACATCGGCTCGCGCCGGCGCTTCAACTACACGGTCATGGGCGATGCGGTGAACCTTGCGTCGCGGCTGGAAGGCGTCAACAAGGTTTACGGCACGCGCATTCTCGCCAGCGAGCGCACGGTCGGGCTGTGCAACGCGAGAGTGGTGTTCCGCGAGGTCGATCGGGTGCGCGTGGTCGGCCGCGCGAATCCGGTGCGCATATACGAGCCCCTGGGTGCGGCCGGCGCCGGGCGGCCGGCGCCCGACGATCCGCGTCTCGCCCGCTTCGCCGCGGCGCTCGAGGCATTTCGCGCCCGGCGCTTCGCCGCCGCGGCCGAGACCTTCGCCGCGCTCGCCGGCGACGATCCCGTCGCTCGGGGCTTCGCCGAGCGCGCCCGGGCTTACGCCGAGTCGCCGCCGCCCCCAGACTGGGACGGAATCACCAACCTCGAGCGCAAATAGCCACCCGCGCCGCCGACCGATCGGGCGCTTCGTGCAAACCCCGGCCCGGTCCCGATCACCCTATCCCGATCACCCTACGAGGGGCGCGTGGCGCGGCGCCCTTGCCGGCCCGCAGCCACGAGGGGCCCATGCATGAGGTTTAGCCCGCATTTCTCACCAGGATGCGGTCGTCACGGGGCAGAGACGCCGACAGGCGGCGTGAACGCCCATGCCCGCTGTG
>JADFMW010000030.1 GCA_022563655.1 Pseudomonadota bacterium | reverse complement strand
CGCAGTTGGACAAAAAAGAACATTGAACAGGAGTGCCTCTTTTCAAACCTTAAGTTTCCTCATCAGCGACGATAGGCCCATTGCCGTTACATTTCCCGGCAGAGGAAACTCATCTGCTCCATTATACACTAAAAGGACAGGAAACTATCAAGCGCGGGCAACTAGGGCTGATACAACGTACCAGACTAACGGCGATAGTCAGGCGCCTGGCTAGGGAAGCCCTGGGCAAAGAGCCTGGACAGGAAGGGTGGAACTACCGCTTGGTGTACTGGGGCGCCCGCCAGATCCGGGGTCGGCGACCCATTTGGGCACCGCAGTGAGCAGGAAACCCGCGATGGCCGCACCAGCGAACCCGAACACCATCTCGTGCGCATGCCAAGCCACCGGATCCACCGGGGCACCCGGCCAGGGCCCGAAGCTCAGCAACCCGATCCAAGCCACCATCAGGCCCACGCCCGCAAGCCCAGTGAACAGGAAGAAGACCCGGAAGCCGAGCCCGAAGATGATCCAGTCCTGAATGCGCGACACCTGCTACCCCTGATGGAAAACAGGCCGCAGCGTATCGCGGGCTAGCGGTCGGGAACTTGACCTGGGTCGTGGTGATCGTGACGCAAAGCGTTGGGCCATGCAGATAAAAGGAAAGCAACCGTAGGCCGCTTTCCTCCGCTCTCAACTCAGACTGAAGCTACCCGCACTTGCTATCCCCGCAGCTCAGGCAGGTCATGCAGCCGTCCAGCATGACCACTGCGGCGGTGGAGCACTTGATGCAGAGTTGGGCGCCCTCGGGGAAGGAGCTGTGGGCGAACGCGTCGGTCTGAGCCCTGGCGTCCTCGAACTCCTTGCGCTTCGCTTCGATCAGTTTGCGCTGGTGCTCGTCAGGGCCAGAGTGCTTGATCAGGCCGATGGACTCGAGGTGTCTCTCGATCACATGACCGAGTTCGGCGATGATCGAGGGCATGAAGAGACCACCCGGCTTCCAGTAGCCGCCGCGCGTCTCGCGGTCGAGCTCGACCTCGGTCTTGTCGATCAGTTCGTCGATCTCGGCGTTGACGAAGCCGGGGTAGTTCTGGCCCGACCAGTTGTTCTCCTCGGTCGGGATCATCGCCGAGTGCAGCGTCGTGCGCGGCACGCTTTCGGGCGACGACAGCCAAGCGTACATGCCGAGCGCGGGATATTCGCGGCGCGTCATCGTCTGGCCGAAGTACACGCGCGCCGGCTCGTTCTTGATCGTGATATCGATGCCCACCTTCTTCCACTGGCTCTGCAAAACCTGTTCGACCAGCTCGCGCGTCTTGTTGCCGGCGGTGGTCATGAGCCGAAGCGAGAGCCGCTCGCCCTTGGCGTTGCGGCGCACGCCGTCTTGCATCACGCTCCAGCCGGCTTCGTCGAGCAGCGCCGCGGCCTTTTCGGGGTCGTGAGCGTAGGTCGGGACGTCGGGCGCGTACACCCAGTCGAGCCGGTTGACGTTGGAGTGCGCCACCGGCTGCATGCCGCCGAAAAGCTGCGCCACCAGGTTGTCGCGGTCGAGCGCGTACAACAGCGCCCGGCGCACCCGCCTGTCCTTGAGGATCGGGTTGTCGAGGTTCAGGTCGATGTGCTCGTAGATGAGACCGGCCTTGTAAAGCACGTCGAAGCGGTCGCGGTGGCGCCGTTCGAACGACAGCGCCTGGTCGATGTTGAAGCCGAGCTCGCCGGCCACGTAATCGACCGTGCCCGACAACAGGTTGGCCTCGAGCGCGGCGGTGTTCTCGATGACGCGCACGACGATGCGCTTGAAGTGCGGCGGCTTGCCCCACCAGGTCGGGTTGAGCTCGAGCACGACGTGCGAGCCCGACACCACCTCGGTGATCCGGTAGGGGCCGTAGTAGAGGCCGGGGTTGGCGGAGTCGGCGTCGTAGAGCGTGCGGTGCCGGTACTCGCGCGCATCCGCGAAGGCGCCGCGCTCGAGGTGCGCCGGCAGCAGCGGGATCGAGCCGCGGGCGGGATAGTCGAAGTACACCTTGTCGAGGTGGACGGTGAAGCGCTTGTCGTCGTGCACGTCGATGGCGGTGATGCGCTGGTAGAAGTCGAGGTCGGCGACCCCGGTCAGCGGGTGGCGCCCGACCTCCCAGCCGAACACCACGTCCCGCGTGGTGACCGGGACGCCGTCGCCCCAGGTGGCGCCGGGCTGGATGGTGTAGCTCAGCGCCATGCCGGCGCGGCCGTCGGGCAGCGTCTCGAGCCGGGCGCGGCCGTTCTCGATGGTCGGCAGCTCGGTGCACAGCATGCACACGAGCCGCCAGCTCTGGTCGTAGGTGACGAGCGGGCGCCGCGTCATCGCCAGCACGTACGACTTCGCCAGCATGGCGTCGATGACCGGGTTGAAGGTCGAGGGGAACTGGGTCATGCCGATGACCAGCTGCTCCCGCGCCGCCCGGCCCTCGCCGGGCGCGGCAAGCGGCGCCAGCAAGAGCAGCGCCGCCAGCAGCCACCGCGCCAATCGCCTCATCGCCGCGCTCTCCCTCGTGTGCCCCTGCCGCGCACCCGGCGCGCGCCCATCATAGCCGAAAACGCCCGCGGCCCAGGCTTCCGCTTACTGCCGGGTGACGCCGCGCCGGCCCGCAACGAATGCGGCGATCAGGCCCCACCTCTGACCCGGCGCGCAAAAGTTCGTCCAGACCGAATGTCAGGCTTGGATTGTTGCGGACTCGCCCGTGCTTGCCAGCGCCTCGGCCCGCTCGGTCAGCGCCTTGCGGTCGATCTTGTTAATGCTGGTGAGCGGCAGGGCGGCGACGAACCAGACTTCCCGCGGATGCTGGTATGCGGGGCCGTTGGCGATGACATGGCTCTTGACCGCGTCGACGTCGATCTTGGCGCCGCTGGCACGGACGGCGAAGGCGACCGGCCTATGACCTCGAATCTCGTCCGCCACCGGCACGACGCAGGCCTGCTGGATGCCCGGATGGGTCTCGATCAGGTGCTCGACCACGGCCGGATAGACGTTCTGCCCGTTGCAGACGAACATCTCGTCGACGCGGCTGACGAAGAAATAAAAGCCGTTGTCGTCGCGGCGCATGATGTCGCCCGTCCGATAGTATCCGTCCGCGGTGACGGCCTCCGCCGTCTTGTCTGACAGGTTCAGGTATCCCGGCATGTTGGCGGGGCAGAGGACCTCGAATTCGCCTTGCTCGGCGTCTTGATCGTCGCCGTCGATCAGTCTCAGCTTGACGTCGGCGAGCGGATAGCCGATCGAGAGATCGGGCGTCGCGAGGCCGTCGGGGTGCGGTCCGAAGTTGCAGGGCCCCACCTCGGTGGTTCCATAGACATAGATGATGCGGGCGCCTGGGAAGATCCGCCGGATCGAATCGAAGAGCCCTTGCGTCGCCGGCGCCGAGCCCATGCGGACGACCTCGACCGAGGAGACATCCGTTCGGGCCAAGAACTCGCTCTCCTGCGCCACCAGCGCGATCATGGTCGGCACCGAGGTGATCCAGGTGCAGCGGAATCGTTCGATCGCCTCGATGTACCGCTCGGCCGTGAACTGCGGCAGGATCACCTGGCTCGCGTGCGCCGCCAGCGCGAACTTGCTGACACCGAGTGCGTTGGCGTGACAGAGCGGCGCCGCGACCAGGAAGCGGTGGCGGCCCGCATCATCGTAAATCCGCATCCGGGTCTCGATCGCCCATAGGTGGCCCCGATGGGTCAGCGGCACGCCCTTGGGCGGGCCCGTAGAGCCGGAGGTGTAGAGCAACATCGCGATCTCGTCGCTCGCGGGGCGAACGATGTCGATGTCGCCAAAATCGAGAAAGTCTTCGAACCCTTGGCCGAAAACGACCGTTGGCAGGCCGGCGGGACAGACCGGCCGGCGCGCCTCGTCGACGAAGGCCAGCTTCACATCGGCGTCCCCGAGGATGTAGGCGATGGTCTCCATCGGCAGCTTCCAGTTGATTGGCACCGAGATGAGGCCGGCGCGCATGGTGCCGAAATAGGCGACGAGATAGTCGGCGCTGTTGGCGGCCAGGATTGCGATCCGGTCGCCAGGCGCTTGGCCCTGTGGCAGAAGCGCGCGGGCAACGGCGTTGGCGCGCTTGTCGATCTCGCCGTGGGTGAAGGTCAGCGGCGATTCCCAATCGCTCGCGTCGATGATGGCCGTCGCATTCGGGTCCGCGTTCCGGTCAATCAGGTCACCCAGGTTACCGGTCTGCCGGATGGTCACGCCGCATCCTCAACGCTCGCCGCCATGGCACGCTATCGGAGGCCCTTCTTGACCCGCGCGGGCGTCCCGACCGCCAGCGCGTACGGCGGTATCTCGGAAATAACGGTCGCCCCCGCTCCGATCACGCTGTGCGCACCCACCGGAGCGCCGTCCAGGATCACTGCACCCGCCCCGATCAGCGCGCAACGTCCGACGCGACTACCCCCTGCGAGCGTGCAGCCGGGCCCAATGAGCACGGCCTCCTCGACGATGCAGTCTTCGCCAATCGTCGAATTCGAGGTAATCACGACATAGTCGCCGACTTGCGCATTCGCGAGCACACAGGAATGAACGTTCATGGAAACGCCCGATCCAACTTCCGCCGTGGGCGAGATGACGCATGTGGGGTGAATGACAGAGGCGAGCCTGCCGCCCCGAGTCCGAATGTCCCGCGATAGGCGCCACCGGGTCTCGTTGTCTCCCAGTCCTACAATCCAATCGAACTCCTTGATAAGGCGCGCATCTTTGGCAAGGTCGAAACGTCCTAGGACCGGGACGTCGTTGACCCGCTCTCCAATCGTCTTGGTGTCATCGAGGAACCCCTCGACTTCGATACCCCCGGCCAAGCAGATATCGTTCACGTTGCGGGCCTGCCGCCCCGCACCCAGAATGATCAATCGACGGCGCTCGGGAGTCTTCCGCATGTGACTTGTCCCGCTTTTGGGCTGTCCAATCCAGCCGACATTTCCCCGACAGCCGCACCGTCAGTCGATCATAGCGCTCGTCACCGCCGACTGGAAGGTGAACGTGCCACCGGCGCAGGCGCCGTCACACGGATCGCCGCCGCTGGTTGCCGGCAAACGGAGCACAAAGGGCGTTACGCCACGAATCCGGCTTAATCGAC
The DNA here is from genome assembly GCA_022563655.1 of Pseudomonadota bacterium. GTDB lineage: Bacteria > Pseudomonadota > Alphaproteobacteria > JAAXGF01 > JAAXGF01 > JADFMW01. Next base: position 11,786 of record JADFMW010000030.1, on the reverse strand, counting down.
GGCGACACCGCCCTTGATGAGGACGCACTCTAGGCCGCGTGGGTGTCCGGCTTGACCGCCAGGAACAGATAACGGTTGAGGCTGAAGAAGTACTCGCCCGCCTTGCCCGGGGCCAGGTCCTCGGCCCAGGCTTCCGCTTCCTCGCGGGTGACGCCGCGCCGGCCCGCAACGAATGCGGCGATCATGCCCATCATGCCGTGGCTGTATGTGTTGACGTGCAGCTCGGGATTGACCAGGGGGATGATGTCGCGGCGCCGGACCGCGAAGCCCGCCCGCTTCAGCCTCACCGCTCGACCCTGCCGCCGGCCGGATCACGCCGCAAGGGCAGGCCCGGTTGCCGGCTGTACCTTGTGGCCAAGCCGGGACGCGATCAACCCTTGACCACGATCCGGTAGTCGGGCGTCGGGTTGAGCGGGCACGAGTAAAGGTACTCGCCCTCCTTGAGGTCGATCGCGTAGTCCTTGGTTACGCCCGTGCTCAGCCCGCCGCCCGAGACGCTAGGCAGGGTGAGGCGGCCGAGGCCCTTGCCGCGCAGCCAGAAGCCGAGGTCGTAGGGCACGTTCTTGTTGATCACGCGGAAGACGTACTTGCCCGGCTTCAGCTCCAGCACCTTGGCCCGGGCCAGGCGCTCGGCGCCGGTCCTCGTGTTGATGGCGTCGCAGTCGGCCTTCCTGGTGGTCGTGAAGCCGTGGTCGATGCCGTTCTCGGACTCGACGAACTGGCACGGAATCTGGGTGAGATCGATGACCGTCGCCTCCCCGGCCGACGCCCGCTGAGCTCCGGAGGCAACGGCGGCGGTAAGCACGACGGCCGCCAAGGCGGCGAACAGGCGGGTCGCTTTTCGTGATTCATCAGCCATCATGTGCTCCTTCGTCAGGCGCTCCTTCGTAGCCCCGCCGACGAGCCCCCTCGGAACAGCGCGCGCCCCTCTCGCCGACCGCGCCTGGCTGGGGTTGGAAGGACCAGGCGCCGGTTTATTTCGTCCCAGCCTGGCGGATGATATTGGGCGACGCGGCGCGCCATCAAGTCACTTCGTCATAACAAGATCGCGAGCCGTCCCGCACGAACTGGGCAGTAATTGGCAGTAATTGGGGACAGTATATAGTTTTTGGTCATCCCGGACGACGCTAAACTATCGGGGCTAAAACTATATACTGTCCACAATTTAGGTGGCGGCGCGGCGCAGGCGGCGCCGGTACTTCAGGTACATGAACGCGGCGAATGAGGGGGCGCCGACGCACGCCGCGGCGAGCAGGGCTTCCACCCAACCGAGCCAGACCAACAGCGGCAGCGCCAGCAGGCCGTCGTCGGGGTCGAGGCCGGCCGTGCTCGAAAGCTCGCCGGCGCGTTCGCCCTCGAGCGCCTCCAAGCGCAGGATGAGCAGCAGGATCGAGGCAATCGCGGCGCCGGCAACCAAGCCCATCAGCGCGGCCCACGGCCCGAACGCGCCGTCGCGCAGGCCGACCCCCAGGCCGACGAAGGCGAGCGAGGTGCATAAGGAGTCGGCGATCAGGTCGTACTTGTGACCCCCGGCGCTGGTGCTGCCGCCAAGGCGGGCGAGCTCTCCGTCGGCGCGGTCGAGCAGCAGCGAGAAGACGAAAATGCCGGCGCCCCAGGCGCGCCACCCGGGGGTGCCCACGGCCAGGGCCGCGGCGGCGGCGAGGCCGGTGACCAGGCGCAAGCTCGTCAGGTGGTTCGGCGTCACGCCGGTGCCGACCAGCGGCCGGACGCCGATGCGAACGACCCGGTGGATCAAGGTGTTGTGGCTCATGCGACGGGCGCACGTTAGCCGCGACGGCGCCGCCTCACAAGAGGGCAATCGCGCCGGCCGCGGGAGAGATGCGCTCAGGGGAGTATGCGCTCAGGCGTTGACGTCGACGACGACGCGCCCGCGCACCCGGCCCTCGAGAATCTCCGGCCCCAGCGCGAGCACCTCGCCGAGCGGCGCCACCCGGGTCAGGGCGTCGAGCTTGTCCATCGGCGCCTCGCGCGCGAGGCGCGCCCACGCCTCGCGCCGCCGCTGCGCCGGGCAGCGCACCGAATCGATGCCGAGCAGGCTGACGCCACGCAGGATGAAGGGGATCACGGTCGCCGGCAGGTCGGCGCCGCCGGCGAGACCGCAGGCGGCGACGCAGCCGCCATAGCGCAGGGCCCGCAGGATCGCGGCAAGCGTGTGGCTGCCGACCGTGTCGATCGCGCCGGCCCAGCGCTCGGATTCGAGCGGCCGCTTCGAGGGCGCCGCGATCTCGGCCCGGTCGATGACGGCGCCCGCCCCCAGCGAACGCAGGTAATCGTGGGTCTCGGGCCGCCCGGTCGAGGCGGCGACCCGGTAGCCGAGGCTGGCGAGCAGCGCCACCGCGATGCTGCCCACCCCGCCGGCGGCGCCGGTGACCAGCACCTCGTGGCCGTCCGGCGCGAGCCCGTGCTGCTCGAGCGCGGCTAGGGCCAGCATCACGGTCAACCCGGGCGTGCCAAGCGCCATCGCGCGGACCGGGCTCAGCCCGGCGGGCAAGGGCACCAGCCACTCCGAGCTCACGCGCGCCAGCTGGGCGTAGCCGCCCCAGCGGCGCTCGCCGACGAACCAGCCGGTCAGCAGCACCTGGTCGCCGGGCTTGTAATCGGGCGAGTCCGAACGCTCGACGGCGCCGGCGAGGTCGATGCCCGGCACGTGCGGATAATCGCGCACCAGCCGGCCCTGGCCGGCGAGGATCAAGCCGTCCTTGTAGTTGAGGCTCGAGTACGCCACGCGCACGGTGACGTCGCCCGCCGGCAGCGCGCTCTCGGCGAGTCGCTCCAGCGCGCCCTTGACCTTGCCGTCCTCCTGTTCGAGCACCAACGCGTTAAACGTGTCGCTCACCGTGTCTCTCCCTTCGACCGCTGCTACAAGGTATCCGCTACTTGGTCTCGGCGACGTACACGCCGTCCCAGTCGGGGCCCGGCGGGTCGGCCTCGAACGCGTCGAGGCGCTTCTCGTAAAGGTCGTAGAGGCCGCTCACGCCGCCGTTGAGGTTGCGGCACTCGGCGACCAGCCGGCGCGCCTGTTGCCATTGCTGGCCGCGGTAGGCCGCGAGCATCGCCTGATGGCGCTCGGTGAACTCGCCGAACTCCGGGCGATCGCGCATTTCGGACTCGCCGAGCAAGGCGTAGATGCGGACCGCCTCGCGCTTGCCCTTGACCCTGATCACGTCGAGCTCGACCACGGCGTAGCTGTCCGCCCGCTCGTAGGTCTGCTCGCCCATGACGATGTCGACGCCGTAGGTCTTCGACTGCCCCTCGAGGCGCGCGGCCAGATTGACGTCGTCGCCGAGCACCGAGTAATCGAATCGCTGCTCGGCGCCCATGTTGCCGACGCAGCACGTGCCCGAGTTGAGCCCGATGCCGACCCTGATCGGAATGTGGCGCGTACCATCTGCTTGGGCCTCGGCAAGCATCTCCTCATTCAGCGTCTTAAGGCCCTGAATCATGGCCAGCGCCGAGCCGCAGGCGTTGTGGGCGTGCTCGATGTCGTCGAGCGGCGCGTTCCAGAACGCCATGATGCAGTCGCCCATGTACTTGTCGATGGTTCCGCCGTGATCGAGGATCAGCTCGGTCATCGGCGTGAGGAAGCGATTGATCAGCCTCGTCAGCCCTTCGGGGTCGGACTTGTGCGACTCGGAAATGGCCGTGAAGTCGCGGATGTCGCAGAACAGCAGCGTCATCGGCTTCATCTCGCCGCCGAGCTTGAGCCTGTCCGGGTGCTCGGCGAGCTGCGCGACGAGATCGGGCGACATGTAATGGCTGAAGGCATCCCGCACCTGGCGCTTTTCCGCCTCGGAGCGCAGGAAGCTCGCGAGCGATTCGACGAGATAGATGAGCAGCACGAAAGCGGACGGGTAGACCGGGTCGAACAGCAGGTTCATCTGGGCGTAGGCGTACCACGAGACGGTAAATGCCCCGGCCACGGCGCCGGCGGCGATAACGGCGCACCAAAGCGCCCCCAGCCAGGGGAACAGAACGACCAGAAACAGCCCCAACGCGACGAGGAATACGATTTCCGCGCCCTTGCCCCAGTCGGGCCTGACGAGATAGTCGCCCAAGATAATCTGCTCCAGGGCCTGGGCGTGAATCTCGACGCCGGGCACGACGGGATCGAGGGGCGTCGCTTTCTGGTCCCTGAGACCCGCCGCGCTGGTGCCGATGAGAACGATGACCCCCTCGACCGCCTCGCGGGGGAAGCCTTGCCCGAGCACCATCCACGCGGGAATGAAGCGCTCGGGAACAGTGGGGGTGTAATGAAGCCACATCCGGCCCTTGCCATCGGTCGGGATGACGAACGCCCCGATCTTGACGTGGTTGATGCCCGTGTGCTCGCCCAGGCCCGTCTCGCCGCTGGCGCCCGAGGACTTGATGATGACCGTCGCCCCACCGCCCTGCACCACCCGCAGCGCTTCGAGCACGAGCGAGGGGCGGAGGTCGTCGCCGAGCCGCAACACGGTCGGCATGCGACGGACGACGCCGTCGCGCTCGGCGGCCACGTTGAGGGCGCCGTTGCCCACCGCGGCGGCTTCGATCTCGGGCAGACTGACCACGGCGCCGGTGAACTTCGAGAGGAACCTCTTGGGATCGTCCCCGGCATGGATGAACCCCTTCTTCAGCGCCGGCGGCCGTGGCAGCTCGCCGTCGGTCAGGACGAATGCGGTCACGACGTTCGACCGCCCCATCGCCTCGGCAAGGATCTCGTCGTGATCCGGCAGCTCGTTGATATTTCGCCGCAGCGCCTCAACGTCCGGCGTGTCGGGCCACAGCGGCAGAACGCGGCTCGGCGAGGTGCGGTCGGGCTCGGCGAACACGATGTCGAACACGATCACGGCGGCGCCGAGCTCGGTCAGCCGCGTCACCAGCCGCGCCACCACCGTGCGCGGCCACGGCCACTGACCGATGCGCTCGAGCGAGCTGTCATCGATGTCGACGATGCGCACGGGGGCGTTCTGATAGGCCCTCGGCTTGATCCTCTGGAACGTGTCGAAGACCTTGAGCCGCAACTCCTCGACGACGCCCGCCGGATCGGCGACGCGCAGCGCGACGCCGCCGACAAGCACGGCCAGGGGAACGATGATGCGGAGCCAGCGTTTCATGCGCCCAGGCTAAAAAGAGGTCACCGGTTCTAACTTCCGCGGCCCTAACTTACTACCGTCGGCCCGGTTGCCCAAGCCGCCTTCGAACCGGCAAGCCGGCCTTCCGGGACTGGGCTCAGTACTCCACCGGCAAGGGGTCGAGGCTGCGCCACAGGTACCACGTGGCGACCGAGCGCCACGGCCGCCAGCGCGCCGCGATGGTCTCGATCTCGGCTCTGTCGAGCTTGCCGTCTCCCCGGTAATGCCGGCCCATCGCGCGCTGCAGGCCGATGTCGTCGAGGGGCAGCACGTCGGGGCGCATGAGGTTGAAGATCAGGAACATGTGGGCGGTCCAGGGGCCGATCCCCTTGACCCGCGTCAGCTCGGCCGTGACCCGTTGGTCGTCTTGCTCGGGCCAATGCGTGGGATCGACCGCTCCGGAGAGGAAATTCCCGGCGAGGTCCTTCAGGTAGCGCAGCTTTTGCCGCGACAAGCCGCACGCGAAGAGGGCGTCGTCGGACGCCGCGGCGAGCGCCCGCGGGCTGATCCCGCCGAGCGCACGCTCGATGCGCAGCGCCACGCTCTGCGCCGCTCTGACCGAGATCTGCTGGCCGATGATCGCGCGCACGAGCGTCCCGAAGGCATCGCCGCGGCACACTAGCCGCTCCGACGGATAGGCGGCGATGAGCCGGGCCAGAACCGGGTCGTTGGCGGCGAGATGGGCAACGGCCCGTGGCCAGTAGGCAGGGGTCATGGCCAGTAGGTAAGGGTCATGGCGCGGCGCGGCTGTTCGGCGGCGTCCGCATCATCCAGGCGCTTGCGCGGCCGGAGCGGAGCGGCGCATCATACCGCATGCGGGGCCGGCAACATATCACTCCGCGCCGCGACGCAAGCACCGCCGTGAGAGCGCTCGCCCTTTCCGCCGCCCTTGGTCTGGCCCTCGCCGGAGCGGCGCGCGCCGACTTCGCCGCCGGCTGGGCGGCGTACCAGGCCAGCAACCACGCCGCCGCGCTGCAAAGCTGGCTGCCCCTTGCGCGGCGCGGCGACGTCGACGCGCTGTACAACGTCGCCGTGCTTTACGAGAGCGGCCTGGGCGTCGCCCGCGACCCGGCCCGCGCGGCCGAATGGTACGCCCGGGCGGCCAAGCGGGGCCTTGCGCAAGCGCAGTTCGCCCTGGGCCTGGCCTACGAGACCGGGTCCGGCGTGACGGCCAACGACGGCGAAGCGGCGATCTGGTACCGGCGCGCGGCCGAGCAAAACCTGGCCAGGGCGCAGTACAACCTGGGCCGGCTCCATTACGAGGGACTGGGCGTGCCGAAGGATCTGGCCCTCGCCGCCGAGTGGTTCCAACGCGCGGCGCGCGCCGGCTTCGCACCCGCGCAGAACAATCTGGGCTACATGCACGAGCGCGGCATCCACCTGCGGGCAAGCGCCAAGGACGCCGCTGCCTGGTACCGCAAGGCCGCCGAGCAGGGCCTGGCCACGGCGCAGACCAACCTCGGAATCATGCTCAACTTCGGACTGGGAGTCGCCCGCGACGACGCACAGGCCGCGCGCTGGTACCGCGACGCCGCCCGGCAGGGCGACGCGCAAGCCCAGTCGCGCCTCGCCTTTCTGCTGGCCAACGGCCAAGGGGTCGAGCGCGACCTCGCCGAGGCTTACGCCTGGCTGACCCTCGCCGTGGAAGGCGCCGCCGCGACCACCGGCGAGCACCGCGCGCGGCTCGCGGCCCGGCTCGACCCCTACCAGTTGGCCGCGGCCGAGCGCCGCGCCGCCGAATTGCGCCAGCAGCTCGCCGCGACCAAGGAGCCGCCGCGGCGGGCCCTGCCAAGGCAGACCGCCAAATTCGGCAGCGCCCGAGTCACCGCGCAGCGGCGGCTCGTCACACTCGGCTTGTATGGCGGGGTGGTCGACGGCGTCTCCGGGCCGGAAACCACGGCCGCGGTTCGCGCGTTCCAGGGCCAGGCGGGGCTCGAGGTCGACGGCCGCGTCTCGTCCAAGCTGTTGCGCGCGCTCGGCGCCGCGGTGCGCGCGCCGCGGACGGCCCCGCGGCCCGCCGCCGAGACGGACGCGGACTAACCCGCATTTCTCACCAGGATGCGGCCGTCATTGCGCCGGGCGGGATCGATCCGCCAAATTCGGCAACGCCCGAGTCACCGCGCAGCGGCGGCTCGTCACACTCGGCTTGTATGGCGGCGGGCTCAGCGCTTCCGCGCCAGGGTCAGCCCATCGGCGAGCGGCACCATGCTGAGACTGACGCGCTCATCGCCGCTAAGCTTGGCGTTGAACGCGCGGATGGCGTCGGTGTCGTCGTCGTGCTTGGCCGGGTCGGCGACATTGCCGGACCACAGCACGTTATCGACGGCGACCACCCCGCCGGGGCGCAGCAGCTCCAGGGTGCGCTCGTAGTAGTCGATGTACTCCGTCTTTTTGGCGTCGATGAAGGCGAAGTCGAAGCGCCCGCCCTCGCCCGCCGCGAGCAGCCCATCGAGCGTCTCGAGCGCCGGGGCGATGCGCAGGTCGATCTTGTCGGCGACGCCGGCTTCGCGCCAGTAGCGCCGCGCCACGGCGGTCCATTCCTCGCTCACGTCGCAGGCGATCATGCGGCCGTCGGGCGGCAGCGCGAGCGCCACCCACAGGCTGCTGTAGCCGGTGAACACGCCGATCTCGATCGTGCGCCTGGCGCCGATGATCTCGACCAGCAGCGCCATGAACTGGCCCTGCTCCGGCGCGACCTGCATCTCGCTATACGGCATGGCCGCGGTTTCCTCGCGCAGCCGGCGCAGCACGTCGGGCTCGCGCAGCGACGCACCCAAGAGATACTCGTGCAACGGGGCGTCGAGGCCGAGGCTGCTTCGCGTCATCGCTACTTCTTTCGGATTGCGAACGGGAAAGGGGATTGCGAACGGGAAAGGGGATTGCGAACGGGAAAGTCAGGCGCGCCCCTCGTTAGCAGGCCCCCACGCTACTGCAACGTCGGGATGACGTAGTCGGCGCCCTTGCGGATGCCCGAGGGCCAGCGCGAGGTGACGTACTTCAACTTGGTATAGAAGCGCACGCCCTCGGCGCCGTGCATGTGGACGCCGCCGAACAGCGAGCGCTTCCAGCCGCCGAAGCTGTGGTAGGCCACCGGCACCGGGATCGGCACGTTGACGCCGACCATGCCGATGTTGGCGCGGGCCGCGAAGTCGCGCGCCGCGTCGCCGTCGCGGGTGAAGATCGCGACGCCGTTGCCGTACTCGTTGTCGTTGACCAATTTGAGCGCGCCCTCGTAGTCGCGCGTCCGCACCACCGAGAGCACCGGGCCGAAGATCTCGTCGCGGTAGATGCGCATCTCGGGGGTGACGCGGTCGAACAGGCAGCCGCCCATGAAGTAGCCCCCCTCGTAGCCCTGGAGCGTCAAATCGCGGCCGTCGACGACGAGCTCGGCGCCCTCCTCGACGCCGAGATCGACGTAGCCGCGCACCTTTTCCAGGTGCTGCTTGGTGACCAACGGCCCCATGTCGGCGTCGGGGTCGTTGTAGGGGCCGATCTTGATCCCGGCGACGCGCGGCGTGAGCCGCTCGATGAGCGCGTCGCCGACCTTGTCGCCGACCGCCACCGCCACCGAGATCGCCATGCAACGCTCGCCGGCCGAGCCGTAGCCGGCGCCCATCAGCGCGTCGGTCGCCTGGTCGAGGTCGGCGTCGGGCAGCACCACCATGTGGTTCTTGGCGCCGCCCAAGGCCTGGACGCGTTTGTTGTGGGCGCAGCCGGTCTGGTAGATGTACTCGGCCACCGGGGTCGAGGTGACCGAGCTGACGGCGACAACGTCGGGGTCGGCGAGGATGGCGTCGACCGCCTCCTTGTCGCCGTTGACGACGTTGAAGACCCCGTCGGGCGCGCCGGCCTCGTGCATCAGCTCGGCGAGGCGCAACGGCGCCGAGGGGTCTCTCTCCGAGGGCTTGAGCACGAAGGTGTTGCCGCAGGCGAGCGCCATCGGGAACATCCACATCGGCACCATCACCGGGAAGTTGAACGGGGTGATGCCGGCGCACACGCCGAGCGGCTGGCGCATCGAGCAACCGTCGACGCCGGTGCCGACGCTGGCGGTGTAATCGCCGCGCAGCAGGTGCGGGATGCCGCAGGCGAACTCGACGACCTCGATGCCGCGGATCACCGAGCCCTTCGAATCGTCCAGCGTCTTGCCGTGCTCGGTCGAGATGAACTCGCCGAGCTCGTCGATGTTGGCCTCGCACAGCTCCTTGAACCGGAACATGATCCGCGCCCGCGCGATCGGGGTCGTCGCCGACCATCCGGGCAGCGCGGCAAGCGCCGCGGCGACCGCCTTGCGCACCTCGGCGGCGTTGGCGTAGGGCACCCGTTTCGTTAGCTCGCCGGTGGCCGGGTTGAAAATATCGCCGTAGCGGCCGCTCTCGCCCGCGACCCGTTGGCCGTTGATGAAGTGATGCAACTCGGTCGTCATGGCCGATCCCTCCCCTGCGGCGCGGCCGCCGCCCTATGTCGCCCTACCTAAAAGACGCCTTTTGGCTCGTGGCGCCAAATGAACAGGCGCACGAAGCTTTGCGCAAGCGCTTTCTCGACACTGCCCAGCCCGGCGCCGGCGCCCATGGCTATTTGCCTGGCCCTCCATCATGCTCTAGATTTCGGCGATCGGGCCGCGTGGGGGCCAAGGCCACGCACGCCGGGGGGGGGCGCCTCCATGGATCAATCAAGCATCGAGCATAAGCTTACCGTCATCCTTTCCGCCGACGTGGCGGGCTACTCGCGGCTCATGGGTGAGGACGAGGAAGCGACGCTCCTCACCCTCAAGTCGTACCGCCAGGTCCTCGACGGCATCATCGCCGACCACCGGGGTCGGATCTTCGGCAGCGCCGGCGACAGCGTCATCGCGGAGTTTCCGAGCACGATCGAGGTCCTGCGCTGCGCCCTGGAGATCCAGCAGCAGCTCGACAAGCTTAACGCCGAGCTGCCCGACGAGCGCCGCATGCAGTTCCGCATCGGCATCAACCTCGGCGACGTGATGGTCGAGGGGGACAACCTTTACGGCGACGGCGTCAACATCGCGGCGCGGGTCGAGGGCCTGGCCGAGCCCGGCGGGATTTGCATATCCCGACCCGTCTACGAGCAGGTCAAGCGCAAGCTCGATCTCGGTTACGTCTACATGGGCGAGCGCAAGGTCAAGAACATCGCCGAGCCGATCGCCGTGTACAGGGTGCAGCTGGTGCCGGTCGAGACGGCCGCCGCCAAGCCCGAGGCGACCGACAAATTGCCCGAGGTCCCCTCGATCGTGGTGCTGCCCTTCGCCAACATGAGCGCCGATCCCGAGCAGGAATACTTCGCCGACGGCATCACCGAGGATCTCATCACCGCCTTGGCCAAGATCTCGCGTCTGTTCGTGATCGCCCGCAATTCGAGCTTCACGTACAAGGGCAGGGCGGTGGACGTGAAGCGGGTGAGCCGCGAGCTGGACGTCCACTATGTGCTCGAGGGCAGCGTCCGCAAGGCCGGCAATCGCGTCCGGATCACCGCCCAGCTGATCGACGCCACGACCGGCGGTCACCTGTGGGCGGACCGCTACGACCGCGACCTCTCGGACATCTTCGCCCTCCAGGACGAGATCACGACCAACGTCGTCACGGCGCTGCAGGTGACGCTGGTCGAGGGCGAACAGGCCCGCGTGTGGCGTCGTTCGACCGAGAGCCTGGAGGCCTGGGACTGTCTCACCCAGGCGCTGGTCCAGTTCCGGCACTTTTCCATCGGGCGGAACGTCACGGCCCGGCGACTGTTGGAACGGGCGGTCGGATTCGATCCCGATTACGCCACCGCATGGGTGTGGCTCGCCTGGACCTACTGGTCCGAGGTGAGGTTCCTGTGGACCGCATCCCCAGACGCAGCGTTGACCAAGGCGGGCGAGCTGGTGGAGAAGGCGCTCGCCCTCGACGATTCGCTATCCGAGACCCATTCGCTGCTGGGCGCCATCCACCTCATGAAGGGCGACCACGACCAAGCCGTCGCCGAGGGAGAGCGGGCGGTGGCACTCGAGCCCAACGGCGCCGATGTCACGGCGCTCCTGGCCATGACGCTCAACTGGGCGGGGAGGCCCGCCGAGGCGCTGGCGCTGGTCGACAAGGCGGTGCGGCTGAGCCCGATGTATTCGGCCTGGTACCTCGCCGTCCGTGCCCACGGCCAACGACTGTGCGGGCGCCTTGACGAGTCGATCGACACCTACAAGTCATCGATCGCCCGCAACCCCGACCACATCGGTCCCCATATCGGCTTGACGATCAGCTACGTCGAGTGCGGGCGGGAGCAGGACGCGAAGGCCGAGGCGGCGACGCTTCTCAAGCTCTTCCCCAAGTTTTCGCTGGCGAGGTACGGCGGCGCGCTCACCTACAGCGACCCGGCGCAGACCGAACGCGCGCTCGACGCCCTGCGCACCGCGGGACTGCCCGAATGAGGGCCGGATCAAGACCGGATCAAGACCGAATCAGGACCGGATTTGATGTCAACCGGCTTACTTGCTACGCTACGCGTGACTGCAAGTGGTCATCCGGAGAACCTTGGTGAAGAACAGCGCCGTCGAGTTGTCGCGGCACCATGAGCCGCAAAACCTGTCGGACCGTTTCGCGCTCGGCTGCGTGAAGCTGCTGCGCTTCGTCGCCGACACCTTCTTCGCCAAGCGCTACGGCC
>JADFMW010000029.1 GCA_022563655.1 Pseudomonadota bacterium | reverse complement strand
GGGCGGGCCGCCCGCGGCGTCGAAAGCCTCAACCGTCGCGGCGGCTACGCTTTTCGGCTCTCTCCTGGCGGATCGATCCCGCCCGGCGCGATGACGGCCGCATCCTGGTGAGAAATGCGGGCTAGTGGGCGAGGATGTTGCGCAGCTGGCGCTCGCCGAGCGGCATGGCGGCGCCCGAGGCGAACGCCCGCCACAGGCATTCCTTCTCCGTTCCCAGGTAGCGGCGGGGCAGCTCGTCGCCGTCGCGGTCGAGCCGCCAGGCCGACGCCGCGTAGCGCGTGGCGAGGGTCCAGATCCGCTCGGCTTGCGCGCACGGCGAGAGGGCGGCGAAAAAACGCTCGCCCAGCTCCCTTATCGCCGCGTCGCGTTTGCGCATCGCCTCCTCGCGCCACCACGGCACGCCGCCCTGGGCGAATCTCAGGCCCAGCGCCTGCTCGACGGTGCGGTGCCGGCGGTTCAGGAAGCCCTACAGCGCAGTCCCCAGCCAGTCCGCGAGGTCTCGATCCAACTCCTCGCCGGCCAGCAGCCGCCCACTTACCTGCCTCAGCCTCTCGATCTCGACGCACATTTTCAGGCCCCTCCTCTCCCCCAGGTCATGACCGGATCGGTCATGCCGTTTATGAGTGTGCGTTCACTCATTACTAAGCGAAAAAAATGCTAGGCCTCGACGACCCGCAGGCTCGCCGCCACGGTGGTGTCCGCGAGGCTGGCGATGCTCTGCTTGATGCGCTGGCCGAGAAGCCGCGAGTCGATCATCTGCATGATGAGCCCCATCACCATCGAGGCCGAGACATCGGGATCCTGCCGCGGGATTTCGCCGCGTCTGATACCCTCGTTGATCACCGAGCGAATCTCGATATAGGGGTTTGGCATCCGCGGAGTGAGTTTTTGCAGATGCCGATGCCGGGAAAGAAAGAGATAGGTGAACATGGCGGTGTCCTTGTCGAAAATGTTGCAGAAGTGTCGGATCATCGCTTCGAGCTTGGACCTTGCCGTCGCCTCCTTGATCCGAATGCCGTGGAGCTCGCGGCCGATGGTCATGTAGCTCTCGGCGAACAATTCCCAGGCCAATTCGTCCTTGCTCCCATAGTGTCGGTACAACGTCCCTACCGCGATACCAGCGGACGACGTGATGTCCCTGATCGTCGTCTCGGTGATCCCCTTCTCGATGAACAGGCGCAGAGCGGTGCGTCCGATCAACTCCTTGGTGGCGGTACCGTCGGGCATCATCCCAACTCGCATATACATGAGTGAACGCCCACTCACATTAAGTTGCGCTTACCGGGCTGTCAAGGTTTTTTTTGGCGCCGTCATCCGGGGCTCGCGGGAACGCAGCGGGGCCGCCGGCGTGGGGGCCGTGTCAGTCAATGAACCGCTCATGCCCCAACATGAGACGCTAGGGTGGCAATCCAAAGCCTTCCGGAGTTCCTAACGCCGTCCCGCGATAGCTGTCGTAGCCAAGTCCATTGTCACATGTTGGCGGGAGTCGAGGCTTTGAGCGCGGCGATGCCGCCAAGGACGCCCCGCAAACAACCCGCGAACAAGACGTGGAGAGAAATCCGGGCCGGTCCGCGGCTAATGCAGGCCGGGCGACTTGAGAAACTCGTTACGATCGGCCGAGCGCACATCTATCCTCAGCTCGTGGCCGTCGCGCGAGACGGTCAACGGGATGACCGTCCCCACCGGCCCGAGCGCCCAGATCCGGCGAAACATGTCCGCGAGGTCGATGGTGGGCGCGTCGGCAACCTTCAGAACGATGTCCCCGACCCGGAGATCCGCCTGATCGGCCGGGGCGCCTTTTGCCAGCCCCGCCACGACGAGGTCTCCCTCCGCTTCCGTCGCGTACATCCCGAGCCACGAACGCGGCGGTCGGTCGACTTTGCCATACTTCTGCAGGTCATCGAGAATTGGTAGCAGCAGATCGATCGGCACGAACATATTGCCCTCGCGCGACGTTCCTTGCTCGTCCGCCTCCTGGACGAACAGCGAACCGATGCCCTGCAGCCTGCCGTCCGGCCCGATCAGGGCCGCCCCGCCCCAGAGAGGGTGCGGCGGCACCGTGAATATCGCCTCGTCGAGGACGTACTCCCAGTAGCCCGCGAATTCGCGCTTGGAAATGACGCGGGCTTTCAGCGCGTGCCGGCGGCCGCCGTGTCCGGCAACGATGACCTCGTCCCCGACCTTCGACTCCCGGGACGTGCCGAGCTCCATCACCGGGGCATCGAGCCGTCCCAAGGCTTGCGCAAGACCGAATCCGCTCGACTGGTCGTAACCGACGACGTGGGCCGGGGTGGCCGTGCCTTCGCCTGACACCAGCCACACCGTCTCCGCTTCGGTGAGCAGATAGCCGATCGTCAGAACCAGGCCGTCGCCACCGATCACGACGCCGTTCCCGTCACGCGCGGTACCCAGCATGGCCGCGGTGAACGCGTCGTCGGGGATCTTCGACCGCAGAGACAGGACGGAAGACAAGGTCCTGTCCAGATCGAACGCGACCTCGTCCGCCTTGGGCTGCGCCTCCCCGGGAAATTCCCAGTCACCCATCTCTGTCATCGGTCAAACCTTTCGCGAACCGGGAAACCCGAGGGCACCGCTTTAGGTTAGGACAGGTTCGACAGGCCCGCAATCGCCGACCCCGTCTCTTCGCCACTGCCCCTACCCCCGCATCCACGGCGGGTCGAGGGCGGCGATGCGGGCGAAGACCGGGCAGCTTTCCTCGTGCGCGCCGGGCAGGTAGCCGGTGCTGAGCAGGAACTCGCGGACGATCTCGGGCCCGGTGAAGACGAAGGTTTTGCAAAACAGCGCGAGCCACGCCTCGATCGTCAGCGGGTGGTGGGCGTCGAGCCAGGCGGAAAACGAGCCGTGGTTGGCGCGGATGGCGACCAGGCGCCGCGCGTTCTCGATCGCCGCGTCGACCTTGCGCCGGTTGCGGATGATGCCGGCGTCGGCGAGCAGGCGCGCGCGGTCGGCGGCGCCGAAGCCGGCCACGGCGTCGATGTCGAAGCCGGCGTAGGCCGCGTGGAAGGCGGCGCGCTTTCGCAGCACCGTCAGCCACGACAGCCCGGCCTGGTTGATCTCGAGCATCAGGCGCTCGAACAGCGCCCTGTCTTCGCCGAGGGGAAAGCCGTACTCGGTATCGTGGTAGGGACCGTGATCGGGGTGGCCGGAGGCGGACGCGCAGTAGCTCACCGCTACTCGACCCACTCGCGGAAGGAAATGATGTCGTACTCGACGGCGGCGGCGACGAGGCCGGTGATCGACACGGCGATCGCCGTGGTGATGGCGGCCTTGAGCGCCACCCGCGGCCGCTCGGGCGCGCTCGGCGCGTGGCCGGGCTCGGGCTCGTCGGGCACGCGCACGCCAAACGGCAACGTCATGAAGAACACCAGCCACCAGGTGATCACGAAGATGATCAGGGCGCCGAACGGGTCCACCGCTCAAGCCTGTTCGAGCTCGATCAGGGTGCCGCAGAAGTCTTTTGGGTCGAGGAACAGAACCGGCTTGTCGTGGGCGCCGATGCGCGGCTCGCCGTCGCCGAGGACGCGTACCGATTGGTCCGCGAGGCGGTCGCGCGCGGCGCGAATATCGTCGACCTCGAAGCAGACGTGGTGCATGCCGCCCGCCGGGTTGCGCTCGAGGAACGCCGCCACCGGCGAGTCCTCGCCCAGGGGATGGAGAAGCTCGATCTTGGCGTTGGCCAGCTCGACGAACACGGTGGTGACGCCGTGGGCGGGCAGGTCAACCGGCTCGGAGACCTTGGCACCGAGCACGTCGCGGTAGAGCGCGCGCGCCGCGGCAAGATTGGGCACCACGATGGCGACGTGGTTGAGGCGGCCGATCATCGCACCGGTCCCCACCCGCCATCAGGGGCAATCACGGAAACGCCGATCATCCTCGCCATCATAGCCCCCTCCCCGCCCCTACAAGCGGACGATCTGGACCTCGATCACCGGGCGCTTGCCGCGCCGCGCCTTGAGGCGCCGCCGCACCGCCGTCACCACCGCCTCGCGCACCACCTCGTCGGCTTCGCGGGCGCGGAGCGACAGCGCCGCGAAGGCGACGCGCACGGCTTCGGCCGCCCCGGCCAGTACCGCCTCCTCCTCGTCGTCCTCGCCCGGATGGAACAGACCCTGGGAGGTTACGCGGGGGTCGGCGAGCAGCCGGCCGTCGCCGTCGAGGGCCAGGGTGACGAAGGCGACGCCGTTGTGCATCAGGCGGCGGCGCGTGAGCATGATCGGGCTCTCGGCGCTGACCACGGCGTTGCCGTCGGCGACCAGGCGGCCGAACGCCACCCGGTCGACGACCTGGACAGGCCCCGGGGCGAGACGCAGCACGTCGCCGTTCTCGACCACCACCGACTGCGGCACCTGCAGCGAGCGGGCGAAGCGCGCGTGCTCGACCAGGTGCCGGGCCTCGCCGTGCACGGGCACCGCGATCCGCGGCCGCACCCACTGATACATTTGGGCGAGCTCGCCGCGGCACGGGTGGCCCGAGACGTGGACGAAGTGGTCGTCCTCGGTGACGACCTCGACGCCAAGCGCGATGAGCCGGTTGTGCAGCCGGTTGATGGCGAGCTCGTTGCCGGGAATGATCTTCGACGAGAAGATCGCCACGTCGCCCTTTCCCAGGCTGACGTAGCGGTGATCGCCGGCGGCGATGCGCGAGAGCGCCGCCCTCGGCTCTCCTTGGCAGCCGGTGCACAGGTAGAGCACCTTGTCGGGCGGCAGCATCGCCGCCTCGCGGTCCTTGAGGAACGCGATATTGTCGTCGAGGTAACCGGTCTCGCGCGCCGCGTCGGTGATGCGCCACAGCGAACGCCCGACCAGCGCCACATGACGGCCGTTCGCCTCGGCCGCCGCCGCAATCGAGTTGATGCGCGCCACGTTCGATGCGAAGCAGGCAACCGCGACGCGGCCGGTATGGCCGGCGACGAGCTCGATGAGGCTGGTGCGGACGTCGCCCTCCGAGCCCGATTCGCCGGGCCGGAACACGTTGGTCGAATCGCACACCATGGCGAGCACGCCGTCATCGCCCAAGCGGCGCAGCGCCGCGTCGTCGGTCACCCCGCCGACCAGCGGATCGGGATCGATCTTGAAGTCGCCGGTGTGCAGCACCGTGCCCGCCGGCGTGCGGATGGCGAGGGCGTTGGGCTCGGGGATCGAATGGGTCAGCGAGATGAACTCGATGTCGAACGGGCCGAGCTGAAACCGCCCGCCGAGCGGCACCTCGGTGATCTCGAGGTCCTCGCTGCCGGGCGCGGCGCCGTCGCGCGCCAGCTTGCGGCGCAGCACGGCGGCGGCGAAGGGCGTTGCGTACACCGGGCAGCGCAGCCGGTTCCACAGATAGGGCACGGCGCCGAGGTGATCCTCGTGGGCATGGGTCAGCACCAGGCCGACCAGGTCGTCGCGGCGCTCGACGATGAAGCCCGGATCGGGCAGCACCACCTCGACGCCCGGCAGCGTCTCGTCGGCGAAGGTGATGCCGAGATCGACCATCAGCCACTTGCCGTCGAAGCAGTAGAGGTTGAGGTTCATGCCGATCTCGCCGGCCCCGCCGAGCGGCAGGAACAAGAGCTCCCCGCTCCCGGAGCCGGCGGTCATCGGCTTCCCCGCCGGTTGCGCCGGTAAATCTCGACCAGACCGCGCATCGTGAGGTCGGCGTCGACGTGCTCGATCGCCGGCGTCGCGGCCCGGAACAGCGGCGCCAGACCGCCGGTGGCGACCACCGTCATCGGCGCTCCGAATTCCTCTTTGAGGCGCGCGACGAGACCCTCGATCAGGCCGACGTAGCCCCAGTAGACGCCCGACTTCATGGCCGGGATCGTCGCCGTGCCGATCACCCGTTGCGGCCGCTCGACGGCAACGCGCGGCAACCTGGCCGCGGCCATGTGCAAGGCATCGAGCGACAGGTTGATGCCCGGCGCGATGGCGCCGCCGTGGTAGGCCCCCTCGCCGTCGACGACGTCGAAGGTGGTCGCGGTGCCGAAGTCAATGATGATCAACGGCCCCGGATAGCGGCCGTGGGCGCCGACGGCGTTGACCAACCTGTCGGCGCCCACCTCGCTCGGCCGCTCGACGGCGATCTCGATGCCGAGATCGGTTTTCTCATCCACGATCAGCGGCTCACACCGATAATAGCTTCGGCACAGAGCGCGCAGGTGAAACTCGCACTCGGGCACCACGGTGCAGAGGATGGCGTCGCCGATGCGGGCGGGATCGATCTTCTCCAACGTCATCAGTTGGGCGAGCCAGCCGGCGTACTCGTCCGAGGTGCGCGCGGGCTTGGTCGTGGCGCGCCACCGGCCGCGCTGCTCGTCGCCTTCGTAGACGGCGAACTCGGTGTTGGTGTTGCCGGCATCGATGGCCAGCAGGAACGGCGTGGTCATGAGCGTGGTCATGTCTGTGGCCCGAAATATACCTCGCCGGCGCTGACCGTGCGCCGCTCGCCGCCCGGCATCTCGACGACCAGCGCGCCGACCCTGTCGAGGTCGGCGAACTTGCCGAACCATTTCTCCGATTCAAGGTTGACCGTCACCCTCTCGCCGACGCCGGTGACGCGGTGGAGCCACGCCTGGCGGATCGGCGCGAAGCCGTCCTCGCGCCAACGCTTGCTCCAGGCAAGGTAATGGCGGCTGAAGGCCTCGAGCACGTCGCCGGCCGTGACCGGGCCGCAGCCCTCGGCGCGGAGCGAGGTGGCGGGAAAGGCCGTCTCGGCCGGGGCGCTCACGATGTTCACGCCGGCGCCGAGGACCAGCCAGTCGAGCCGCTCGGACGTCGTCGTCGAGGACTCGAGCAGAATGCCCGCCACCTTGCGACGGTTGAGCAGCACGTCGTTGGGCCATTTGAAGGCGATCTCGCTCGGCGGGCGGACAAAGGCGCCGAGCCCGTCGGCCAGCGCCAGCGCCGCGACGAACGAGAGTTGGGCGGCCTGCAAGGGTGGGCACTCGGGGCGCAGCACCAATGAAAAATAGAGGTTGCCGGGCGGCGACACCCAGTTCTGGCCGCGCCGGCCCCGGCCGCGCCGCTGGGCGCGCGCCCACACCAGGGTGCCCTCCTCGGCGCCCGCCTCGACCAGCCGCTTGGCCTCGTCGTTGGTGCTGTCGATCTCGTCGAGCGCCACCAAGCGGTAGGCCGACGGCAGTTGCGGCCCGGTGGTCACGGAAACAGCGCCGCCGCCGCGGTCTGGGCGACGCTCAACAGCGGCCTCGGATAGACGAAGAAGAACAGGGTAAACACCCCCGTGCCCGCGAGCACCAGCGAGAGTTCGCGGCCGATCGGCCGGTCGAACGGGTCGGCGGCCTCGTCGAAATACATGATCTTGACGATGCGCAGATAATAGTACGCGGCCACGACGCTGCTCAGCACGCCGATCACGGCAAGCACGTAGAGCTTCGCCTCTATCACCGCGAGGAACACGTAGAGCTTGGCGAAGAAGCCGGCCAGCGGCGGGATGCCCGCCATCGCGAACATGAAGATGCCGAGCGCCAGCGCCATCAGCGGATGGGTGCGCGACAGCCCGGCGAGATCATCGATGTCCTCGACCATGCGGTCCTGCCGCCGCATCGCCAGGATGCAGCCGAAGGCGCCGACGTTCATGGCCAGATAAATCGCCATGTAGATCAGCACGCCGCGCACGCCCGCCTCGGTGCCGGCCGCCAGCCCGAGGAGGGCGTAGCCGATGTGGCCGATCGAGCTGTAGGCCATCAGCCGCTTGATGTTGGTCTGCACCAGCGCGGCAAACGCGCCGAGCAGCATCGAGGCGACCGAGATGAACACCACGATCTGTTGCCACTGCGCCTCGAGGCCGCCGAACGGCTGCATCATGACGCGCAGCAACAGCGCCACCGCGGCGATCTTCGGCGCCACCGAGAAAAACGCGGTGACCGGGGTCGGCGCCCCTTCGTAGACGTCCGGCGTCCACATGTGGAACGGCACCGCCGAGACCTTGAACGCGAGCCCCGCGGCGATGAACACGAGCCCGACGACGACGCCGGTCGCCGGCTCGGCGCCCGGGGCGGCGAACAGCGCGGCAAGCGCCGCGAACCGCGTGGTGCCGGTGAAGCCGTAGACCAGCGAGCAGCCGTAAAGCAGCATGCCCGAGGCGAGCGCGCCGAGCACGAAATACTTGAGCCCGGCCTCGGTCGAGCGCAGCGAGTCGCGCCGGAAGGCGGCGATCACGTAAAGCGACAGGCTTTGCAGCTCGAGCCCGATGTAAAGCGCCATCAGATCGTTCGCCGAGACCATCATCATCATGCCCAGGGTGGCGAACAGCACCAGCACGGGGAACTCGAACCGCTCCATGTCCTCGCGCCGGATGTAGCCGAGCGACATGATGAGCGTGAGCGCGGCGCCGATGAGCACCAGTGTCTTCATGAACACGGCGAAGGTGTCGACGACGAAGAGCCCGCCCAAGGCCAGGGTCGCGCGCGAGGCCGGGCCGATGATGAGCACGGCGGCGACGATGAAGGCCCCGACCGCGAGCCCGGCGATCAGCCGCGTCGCGCGGTGGCCGCGGAAGGCGCCGAACATCAACAGCGCCATGCCGACCAGCGCGAGCCAGATCTCGGCCGCCACGGGGAGCAGATCGGCGGGGACCGCGGGCATCGGCTGTCTTCCCTAACGCTGCAGCATGGCCGTGACCGGCGCGGCGTCGAGGGCGCCGCCGGCCTGGACGATGAGGTTCTCGACCGTCACCCGGATCACCGCGAGAAACAGCTCGGGGTAGATGCCCATCAGCATCACCACCGCGACCATCGGCGCGAACACCGCGATCTCGCGCGCGTCCATGTCGAGGATGTCCTTGAGGTGCTCCTTGGTCAGATTGCCGAAGATCACCCGGCGGTAGAGCCACAGCATATAGGCCGGTGCGAGGACCACCCCCGCCGTCGCCAGCACGGCGACCAAGGTGTTGGCCTGATAGGCCCCGACGAGCGAGAGGAACTCGCCGACGAAGCCCGAGGTTCCGGGCAGGGCCACCGAGGCCAGGGTAAACACCATGAACACGAAGGCATAGACCGGCATGCGGTGCACCAGCCCGCCGTAGTGGCCGATCAGGCGCGAGTGGCAGCGGTCGTAGATCACGCCGACGCACAGGAACAAGGCGGCCGAGACGACGCCGTGGCTGAGCATCACCATCATCGCGCCCTCGATGCCCTGGGTGTTGAGCGTGAAGATGCCGATGGTGACGAAGCCCATGTGCGCGACCGACGAATAGGCGATGAGCTTCTTCATGTCCTCCTGCGCCAGCGCCACCAGCGAGGTGTAGATGATGGCGACGACGCTCAAGGTGAAGATCAACGGCGTGAAGAACGCGGTCGCGTCGGGCAGCATCGGCAGCGAGAAGCGCAGGAAGCCGTAGCCGCCCAACTTCAGCAGAACGCCGGCGAGCAACATCGAGCCCGCGGTCGGCGCCTCGACGTGGGCGTCGGGCAGCCAGGTGTGGAACGGCCACATCGGCATCTTGACGGCGAACGAGGCGAACATGGCGAGCCACAGCCAGCGCTGCATCCCCTCGGGAAGCGGGTGCCTCTGCAGGCGCTCCATCAGATCCGGGATGTCGGTGGTGCCCACCTCGAGGTAGAGCGCCAGGATGGCGAGCAACAGCAGCACCGAACCGAGCAGCGTGTAAAGGAAGAACTTGAACGCCGCGTACTCGCGGTTCGTGCCGCCCCACACCCCGATGATCAGGAACATCGGGATCAGCATGGCCTCGAGAAAGAGATAGAACAGCACGAAGTCGAGGGCCGAGAACACGCCGATCATCGCCGTCTCGAGCACCAGGAAGGAGATCATGTACTCCTTGACGCGGCTCGTGATCACCCGCCAGCTCGCCAGCACGCAGAGCGGCGTGAGGAACGTGGTGAGCAAGACGAAGAACAGCGAGATGCCGTCGACGCCGACGTGGTAGGCGATGTTGGGGTTGGTCATCCACGCTGTCTTGTCGACGAACTGAAACGCGGCGGTCGAGGTGTCGAACAACACCCACAACACGAGCGACAGCGCAAAGGTGGCCAGCGAGTACCAGAGCGCCACCCATCGCGCGTTGCGCTCGACGAACGCGGGCTCGCCGCGGATAAAGAAGATGAACCCGGCGCCGACCAGCGGCAGAACGATCGTCAGCGACAGGACGGGGAACTCGCTCATCGCGCCCTCATCAGGCCGCCGCCAGCAGATACCACGTCACCATGGCGGCGACGCCGATCAGCATGGCAAAGGCGTAGTGGTACAGGTAGCCGGTCTGCAGACGCGTCGCCCACCGCGCCAGGTCGAGCGCCGCGGCCGCGACCCCGTCGGGCCCCACCCCGTCGATCAGGGCGCCGTCGCCCGAGCGCCACAGGCCGCGCCCGAGGAGATTGGCCGGCCGCACGAACATCGCGTCGTAGAGCTCGTCGAAATACCATTTGTGCAGCAAGAACAGGTACACGGGCCGCAAGCGCGCGGCGACCAGGCGCGGCAGATCGGGCGCCAGCATGTACATCACGAAGGCCAGCAGAATGCCCGCCACGGCGAACACCGTCGGCATCGACACGACCCAGCCCGGCACGTCGTGCGCCGCGGCCAGCGCGTCGTGCTCGGCGAGCACGAAGATACTGCCCCTCCAGAACGCGCCGCCGGCATCGACCATGCCGATCCTGAGTCCGATGTAACCGGCGAAGACCGAGCCAAGGGCAAGGAACACGAGCGGAATCGTCATCACCTTGGGCGATTCATGCACGTGCGCCATCACCTTCTCGTCGGCCCGCGGCGCGCCGTGGAAGGTCATCAGGATCAGCCGCCACGAGTAGAAGGCCGTCAGGATCGCGGTGGCGATGCCGAGGCCGAACGCGTAGTTGCCGACGCCGGTTTGCGCCGCGAACGCCGATTCGAGAATGATGTCCTTCGAGAAGTAGCCGGCGAAGAACGGCATGCCGGCGAGCGCCAGGCTGCCCACCCACATGACGCCGTAGGTGAGCGGGATCAGCTTCCACAGCCCACCCATCTTGCGCATGTCCTGCTCCGCCGACATGGCGTGGATCACCGAGCCGGCGCCGAGGAACAACAGCGCCTTGAAGAAGGCGTGGGTCATCAGGTGGAAGATGGCGGCGGAGTACGCCGACACGCCGATGGCGAAGAACATGTAGCCGAGCTGGCTGCACGTCGAGTAGGCGATGACCCGCTTGATGTCGGTCTGGCACAGCGCGATGGTGGCGGTCATGAACGCGGTCGAGGCGCCGATCACCGCGACCACCGCGAGCGCCGTCGGCGCGTACTCGAACAGCGGCGAGAGCCGCACCACCATGAACACCCCGGCGGTCACCATCGTCGCCGCGTGGATCAGGGCCGAGACCGGGGTCGGGCCCTCCATCGCGTCGGGCAGCCAGGTGTGCAGGCCGAGCTGCGCCGACTTGCCCATGGCGCCGATGAACAACAGCAGGCAGATCAACGTCAGCGTGTCGATGCGGGTGCCGAGAAACTCGATCGTGGTGTCGACGTAGTTCGGCGCAGCGGCGAACACGGCGTCGAACGTGACCGCGTCGAACGTGAAGAATATGGCGAGGATGCCGATCGCGAAGCCGATGTCGCCGACGCGGTTGACGATGAACGCCTTGATCGCCGCCGCGTTCGCCGCCGGCCGCGTGTACCAGAATCCGATCAGCAGGTACGAGCACAGGCCGACGCCCTCCCAGCCGAAGTAGAGCTGCAGCAGGTTGTCGGCGCTCACCAGCATCAGCATGCTGAAGGTGAACAGGCTGAGATAGGCGAAGAAGCGCGGGATGTGCGGGTCGTGCGCCATGTAGCCGATCGAGTAGACGTGGATGACGAACGACACCGTGGTGACGACGAACACCATCACCGCCGTCAGCGTGTCGAACCGGAGCTTCCACGAAACCTCGAAGGCGCCCGAATCGATCCACGTAAACAGCTCGATGCCGCGCGGCCGGCCCATGAGCGCCACGTCGTAGAACACGACGAAGGCGGCCAGCATCGCCAGGCCGACGGAGACGCAGACGATGACGGCGGCGGCGCGGTCGCCCAGCAAGCGGCCGAAGAAGCCGGCGATCAGCGCGCCCACGAGGGGCGAGAAGATGGCCGCGACGTAGAGCGCGTCCAACCCGCTAGCCTTTCATCAGGTTGACGTCCTCGACCTCGATCGAGCCGCGGTTGCGGAAGTAGACGACCACGATGGCCATGCCGATGGCGACCTCGGCCGCGGCGACGGTAAGCACGAACAGCGCGAACACCTGGCCGACCAGGTCGCCGAGGTGGGCCGAGAAGGCGACGAAGTTGACGTTGACGGCGAGCAGCATCAGCTCGATCGCCATCAGGATGATGATGATGTTCTTTCGGTTGATGAAGATGCCGAAGATGCCGAGCGTGAACAGGATCGCGCCGACGGTGAGATAGTGGGCGAGGCCGACGTCCATCATGCGCCGTCCCCCGAAGCGACCTTCTTCAGCTCGACCGCATCTTCGCGGCGGCGAGCGACCTGGCGGCCGATGCGCTGCTTCCTGACCCCGACGCGCACGCGCAACGTCAGCACGATGACGCCGATCATGGCCACCAGCAACACCAGCCCGGCGCCCTGGAAGAGATAGACGTAGTCGGTGTAGATCACGCCGCCGAGCGCCTCGGTGTTGCTCAGCTCGGTCAAAGCGGGCGTCGGCGTGGCCTTCGGCGCCGCCAGCTCGGGCTCGAGGCTCCAACCGCCGACGACCAGCACGAGCTCGACGAACAGGACCAGGCCGATCATCCCGCCGGTGGGCAAATATTGAAGAAAACC
This sequence comes from Pseudomonadota bacterium, assembly GCA_022563655.1. Lineage (GTDB taxonomy): Bacteria > Pseudomonadota > Alphaproteobacteria > JAAXGF01 > JAAXGF01 > JADFMW01. Next base: position 4,262 of record JADFMW010000029.1, on the reverse strand, counting down.
CTCGCGCAGCGCGGTGATGTTGATGTCGAGCATCATGACGACGAAGAGGAACAACACCGCCACCGCGCCGACGTAGACGACGACCAGGATCATCGCCAGGAACTCGGCGCCCAGCAGCACGAACAATCCCGCCGAATTGATGAAGGCGAGGATCAGGAACAACACCGAGTGCACCGGGTTGCGCGCCGCGATGACCATGACCGCCGAGCCCACGGTGACGCCGGCGAACAGGTAAAAGGCGAGCGCGGCGACGATCATCGCGCGCGCCCCTCCCCGGGCAAAGAGCTCAAGCGGCTCACCGTGCCGTCGCCTTCCGCCGCCTACCGGTACGGCGCGTCCGACTCAAGGTTCGCGGCGAGCGCGGACTCCCAGCGGTCGCCGTTGGCGAGCAACCTTTCCTTGTCGTAGAGCAGCTCCTCGTGGGTTTCGGTGGAGTACTCGAAGTTCGGCCCCTCGACGATAGCGTCGACCGGGCACGCTTCCTCGCACAGACCGCAGTAGATGCACTTGGTCATGTCGATGTCGTAGCGCGTGGTGCGGCGGCTGCCGTCGTCGCGCGGCTCGGACTCGATGGTGATCGCCAGCGCCGGGCAGATCGCCTCGCACAGCTTGCACGCGATGCACCGTTCCTCGCCGTTGGGGTAGCGGCGCAGCGCGTGCTCCCCGCGAAAACGCGGGCCCAGGGGTCCCTTCTCGTAGGGGTAGTTGAGGGTGACCTTGCGGCGGAAAAAGTAGCGCAGCGTCAGCGCCATGCCGGTAATCAGCTCGCCGAGCAGCAGGGTTCGCGCCGTGCGGTACAAAAATGCCATGCCTAGTCCTTTGCCTCGCCGTTACCCAGTGGGCGCGCGGCGACACCAGGGCCGCCGCCCCGCGAATCACAATCGCGCCGGTCGGGGCGCCTCACCGCGGCACCCAGTCGAGCGCGACCAACGCGCCAGAATACGCCGCCACCGCCACCAGCGACAGCGGCAGGAACACCTTCCAGCCGAGCCGCATCAACTGGTCGTAGCGATAGCGCGGAAAGGTCGCGCGCACCCACAGGAAGACAAACAGCAGGACCGCGATCTTGAGGGCGAACCACACCACCCCCGGAACCCAGGTGAACGGCGCCGCCTCGATCGGCGGCAGCCAGCCGCCGAGGAACAGCACCGTGGTCATGCCGCTCATCAGGATCATGTTGGCGTACTCGCCGAGGAAGAACAGCGCGAACGTCATCGCCGAGTACTCGACGTTGTAGCCGGCGACGAGCTCGGCCTCGGCCTCGGGCAGGTCGAACGGCGCCCGGTTGGTCTCGGCCAGGGTCGAGATGAAGAAGATGACGAACATGGGAAGCAGCGGCAGCCAGTACCAGTTCCAGAACCCGCCCTTCTGGGCGAGCACGATATCGCTCAGGTTCAGCGAGCCGACGAACACCAGCACGGTGATGATGACGAAGCCCATCGAGATTTCGTAACTCACCATCTGCGCCGCCGACCGCAGGGCGCCGAGAAAGGCGTAGCGCGAGTTGCTCGCCCAGCCGGCCATGATGATGCCGTAGACGCCGAGCGACGAGATCGCGAACAGGTAGAGGATGCCGACGTTGATGTCGGCCAGCACCCAGCCCTCGTCGAACGGAATCACCGCCCACGCCACCAGGCTCAAGGCGAAGGTCAGCATCGGCGCGATCAGGAACACCACCTTGTTGGCGCCGGAGGGAACCACCGTCTCCTTGGTAAACAGCTTCAAGCCGTCGGCGATCGGCTGGAACAGACCGAAAGGCCCGACGACGTTCGGCCCTTTGCGAAGCTGCATCGCCGCGATGACCTTGCGCTCGACGTACGTGAGATAGGCGACTCCGGTCAACAGCGGCACCATGATCGCCACGATGGCGGCGACGATAACCACCGTCGGCCACACGTATATCTGCACGAATTCGGTTTGCACGAAGTCAGGCATCGGCGGCGCTCGGTAGCACGGACGCGGCGGCGAACGCTTCGGTGCATTCCGCCATGGTGTGAGAGGCGCGGCTGATTGGGTCGGTCATGTAGAAGTTGGCGACGGGGCTCGCGAACGCCGCACGCCTCATCTTCCCCGACGCGCCGAACTTGCCCCACGCCGCCGGCGCCACATCGTCGACGTGGTGGAAATGAGGCGCGATCTCGCCCATGCGGGTGCGCACCTCGGCCAGGGTGTCGTAAGGCAGCGGCTTGCCCAGAGCCGCCGAAAGGGCGCGCACGATCTTCCAGTCCTCGCGCGCCTCGCCCGGCGGAAACACGGCGAGCCGCGTCTGCTGCACCCGCCCCTCGGTGTTGGCGTAGACGGCGTTCTTCTCGGTGTACGCGGCGCCTGGCAGCACGACGTCGGCGCGGCGCGCCCCGGCATCGCCGTGATGGCCCTGATAGACGACGAAGGCGTCGCCCAGGCGCGTCATGTCGATCTCGTCGGCGCCCAGCAGATAGACCAGCTCGATGTCGCCGGCTTCCGCGCCGTCGAGAATAGCGCCGGCATCCCTGCCGCCCTCGCCCGGCACCAAGCCGAGATCGAGGCCCGCGACCCGCCCCGCCGCGCTGTGCAGCACGTTGAAGCCGTTCCAATCGTCGCGGACCATGCCATAGGCCTCGGCGATGGCGCGCGCGGTGGCCAGCACGGCGGCCCCGTCGGGCCTCGCCAGCGCGCCCATGCCGACGACGATCATCGGTCGTTCTGCGGTCCGTAAAACCTCGCAAAATGAATGCGTTCCGGAGAGTATCTCACCCAATGTCTCAGGTCCGGCGCCGAGTATATCGGCCTTGTAGGTAAGATCCATGGCCGGCCCGACGACGCCGATGCGGAAGCCACCCATGAGATAGCGTTTGCGCAACCGGGCATTGACCAGCGGCGCCTCGTAGCGCGGCATCGTGCCGACCAGCAGGCAGGCATCGGCGTCCTCGATCCCGGCGATCGTGGTGTTGAACAGATAGCCCGCGCGCGCCGCTGGATCGAGCTTGGCGCCGTCCTGCCGGCAATCGAGATGGGGCGAACCCAAGGCCGCCATCAGGTCCTTCAACGCGACCATCGCCTCGGCGTCGGCGAGGTCGCCGACGAGCGCCGCGATCCGACCGCCCGCGAGACCCTTGGCGCGTTCGGCCACGGCGCCGAGCGCTTCGTCCCAGCCGACCGCCTCGAGGCGGCCGTCGCGGCGCACCATCGGCGTATCGAGGCGTTGCAGGCGCAGCCCGTCGTTGGCGAAGCGCGTCTTGTCGGAGATCCACTCCTCGTTGACGTCTTCGTTGAGCCGGGGCAACACGCGCATGACCGTCGCGCCGCGCGCATCGACCAAGATGTTGCTGCCGACGGCGTCGTGCACGTCGATCGTCTCGGTGCGCTGCAGTTCCCACGAGCGGGCCGCGAAGGCGTAAGGTTTCGACGTCAGCGCGCCGACCGGGCAAAGATCGATGATGTTGCCCGACAATTCCGAGCTCAACGCCTTCTCGATGTATGTGTCGATCTCCAGGTGCTCGCCGCGATTGACGACGCCGAGTTCGGTGACGCCGGCGATGTCGTCGAGGAAACGGACGCAACGCGTGCAGTGGATGCAGCGCGTCATGTAGGTCTTGACGAGCGGCCCGAGGTCCTTCTCCTTGACCGCGCGTTTGTGCTCGCCGAAACGTTTGCTGCCGCGGCCGAACGCCATCGCCTGATCCTGCAGATCGCATTCGCCGCCCTGATCGCAAATCGGGCAGTCAAGTGGGTGGCGAAATCAACGGTTGAAGACGACCCAGAGGAACAGGTGACTCAGATCGCGACCGCCTTTGAGATACTCCTCATCCCTGACCATGATGAGGGTCGAAAAGGTGAACTTATGGCGGTGAGGTACAACTGTTTGGGTGGTTACATGGTCCCGGCTGGCATACTCGGCTTCTATGAAGATCGTTCTGATGTCAGCCATACCGGCGTCGAAACTTCGATGCCACCCGTCGATGTTTGGCGAATGCGGCTTGACGCGATATTCGTGTTGAAAGTGATGCTGAAATGGGCTGTGAGGCATCCGGAGGTTAGCAGTATCGCCAACTTGATTCCTTTTTTCGAAACTCCCGATGCGCTCAACCGTTTAATCGAGCGTATTGAAGCCGGTACTTATGACGGCCCTCACATTGAAGATGTCGAGAGCGTCGCACGAGAACAGCTGAAAAAGGTAACTCCGCAAACGTAGGGGAGGCGCAGGTTGGCATCGCGCCCACCCAGAGCGCATGAGTTGTCTAATAAACCGCTAACGACACGGCGTACTCAATCACACTGGCTAG
>JADFMW010000205.1 GCA_022563655.1 Pseudomonadota bacterium | reverse complement strand
TACGCTTTTCGGCTCTCTCCTGGCGGATCGATCCCGCCCGGCGCGATGACGGCCGCTTCCTGGTGAGAAATGCGGGCTAGAACCTCGAGCACGTTGTTGACGGTCAGCACGCTGATCCAGCGGTGCGACGTCCAGGTGATGCCGGCGATGTGCGGCGTCAGGATGAGGTTGGGGACGTTCTCGAACCGCGCCCCGCTCTCGGCGCTCAACGGCTCCTCGGCGAACACGTCGACCATGGCCCCGCCGAGGCGCCCCGCCTCGAGGGCGTCGATCAGCGCCGCCTCGTCGACCACCCCGCCGCGCGCCGTGTTGATCAGCACGGCGTCGGGCTTCATCCTCGCCAGGGCCTGGGCGTCGATGATGCCCCGGGTCTCGTCGGTCAGCGGCACGTGCAGGGTGACGGCGTCGCTATCGGCCAGCAGGCGGTCGAGTTCAACCCGCTCGACGCCAAGCTCGCGCCACGCGGGATGCTCCTCGTGGACGTATGGATCGCTCGCCGCGAGGCGCACGCCGAGGGCGCCGGCGCGGCGCGCGACGTGACGCCCGATGTCGCCAAGGCCGACGATGCCGAGGCGCCGCCCGCACAGCTCGCGCCCGATCAGTTGCCGCCGCGGCCACTCGCCACCCGTGACCCGCCCGGTCGCGTCGAACACCCCGCGGAGCAGGATGAACAGGCCCGCGATGACGTACTCCGCCACGGCGATCGCGTTCGCCCCCCGGGCCGAGCGCACCACCACGCCGCGCGCCTTGCAGGCCTCCAGGTCGATCCGTTCGAGCCCGACGCCGAGGCGGCCGATGACGCGCAGCTTGGGGCAGCGGTCGAGCAGCTCCGCGTCGACGCGCGTGCGGTTGCGGACGATCAGCGCCGAGCAGTCCTTGGCCGCCCGGGCGAGGTCATCCGGGCGGTCGACCAGGCCCGGGTCGTAGAGAACGTCGTGGTGCTCCGCCAGCTCGCGGGCGACCTCGTCGTCCATGAACTCGGTGATCACGATGTCCGCCATTCGCCGCTCCCGCCCCCTTGCTCGTTACCCCGGCTCACTCGGAGAGTGCGATAACCTGGTCCGCGCTGAGGAACAATGACACCCTGGCCCCCAGGTCCAGGGCGGGGTGGCCGCGCCGGTGGACGTCGTCGACCTGGATCGTGTGTTCGCCCACCTTGACGCTGTAACGGATGCGGTTGCCCAGGAACTCCCTGTGCGAAACCTCGCCCGTCAGGCGAATCGTGCCTTCGTCCGGCTTGGCGTCGGGCGCGGCGATAGTCAGGTTCTGGGGACGGAAGATGATGTTCTGCTTGCCGCTCCTGCCCGTCGCCAGAGGCACCACGACGCCGTCCGTGGACCGGAACTCCAGGCGGCCGTCATGTTCTTCCACATGACCGTCGAGCACGTTGGCGGTGCCGGTTGGCGCCGCCGATCGAGCGGTCGGAGTCGGGCTCGAACTGCCCGATTGAGAAAAAAGCTTACCGCAGGAGTGTTTTCATGGAAAGCGGGTTTTGGAACCAGGACCGCGCGTCACAGCCTGTCAAGATCGCCGTCGAACTCGTGCGCGGCGAAGGGGCCGCCCTGGAACAGCTCGGCGATCTCGTCGACAGGCCGCCCGGCCTCCGCGCGCAGCACCTCCGCGGCGTAGTCCTCGGCCCTGTCGCGCGGCCGGTAGCCCAGGCGGCGGGCGGCCGGGTCGTCCCACCACGAGCGTACGTTGTTCGACACGCCGTAGACGATCTCGAAGTGAAGCGCGGGGTGCTCGAGCCCGATGCGCACGAGCTGCGTCATGTCGCGCGGGCTGATCCAGATGCTGAGCCGGCGCTTGTCCACCGGCTTGTCGGCGACGTTGCCGATGCGGATGCACAGCACCCGCAGCCCGAACTTGTCGGCGTAGAAGGCGCCGAGGGCCTCGCCGAAGGCCTTGCTCACGCCATAGCGGCTGTCGGGCCGCGGGACGGCCGCGTTGTCGAGGCGGCGATCGCGCCGGTAGAAGCCGACGACGTGGTTGGTGGTGGCGAAGACGACGCGCTCGACGTTGCGGCGCCGCGCCGCCTCGAACACGTTGTAGGCGCCGACGATGTTGGCCTCCAGGATGTTCTCCCAACTGTCCTCGCTCGAGACCGCGCCGAGATGTACGACCCCGTCGACCCCGTCCATCATCCTTTCGACCGCCGCGAGATCGCCGAGATCGGTCCGGTCGATCTCCTCGCCCGGACCGGCCTCGCCCAGACCGGCCTCGCCCAGCGGCTTGACGTCGGACAGGCGCAGGATCGGATAGCGGCCGCGCAAGGTTTGCCGGAGGCGCCCGCCGATGCCGCCCGCCGCTCCCGTGATCAGGACACGCTGCATGGGCCTCTCCCAAGTTGCTGACATCGGGACTGGATCGGTTCGAGGTGGCAGCCCAATGCGGTGATTCGCCGTCTACATTGTATCGCTTGGGTTCGGCGTTGGCACCAGTGCACGAACGCATTTTGCAAGGATGGTTGCCTTGGACAATATATTTCATTAGTATATGAAATATGGAAGAGTCTTCGGCCATAGAGGCGCTATCGGCGCTGGCTCATGATTCGCGGTTGGCCATATTTCGTTTGCTCGTCCCGGAAGGTTCGGACGGGCTTCCGGCGGGGCAGGTCGGTCAAAGGCTGGGCATCCCGGCTAACGCGCTGTCATTCCATCTGACGCGGTTACGGTATGCGGGACTTGTCACGGCGCGGCGGAATGGGCGGCAGATCATTTACGCGGCTGATTACGGGGGGATGCAGAAGTTAATGGGCTTTCTCACCGAAAATTGCTGCCACAACGCCCCCGAGGGGTGCTCACCGGATTGTCCGCCAACTCGATCTAGTCGGGCTGGTATGAAGCAGCGCCACCAAGTAACGAAATCTGTACGTCAGCCGGTTTCGCAGTCTTAATCGTGAGAGGCCTAGGATGCAGATACATTGGCTGATACCTAACGACACTTTGGGAGCAATAGGGATCGACGCGCTGACGGCCCTGCTCTTGTCTACCGTCATGATTCGGGCGTTTAAGTTTGGCATCGCCCCCATGCCAAAGGCTCCCAGCCTAGCTATACGCCGAAAAATTCGTCGGTCCGAACGTCCCGCTGCCAGTAGATCTCTGCCTACGTCGCATACGTGACATTCAGGGAGGAACTCAATCCATGAAAATTATCTGGACAATAACGTTGATCGTAACGCTTGGTTTCCCCACTGCCCTGATGGGGCACGAAATGGGAAGGGACGTCAAGGTAAAGCAAGAGCCGGGGAAGACCGTCTACTGGGTTCTGCCGGGGCCAAGGCGGCTGAGTGAACGGGTCTTTGGGGTGCCAGGTCATCCACTGCGTACGGGAGAGCTCAACATCGAACAGGCAATAGGACCTGTTAAGGACTTGTTCAAGCGCTTTCCCATTATGGCCGGTGTCCCGCTCGAGTTGAGGGCAACGAACGAGGAGGGCACTAAGTTCACTAAGACGAAGAAACCAACCCCAGTCGGTGACCAGGGGAAGATCGTGAGCGGCGAGTTCGAGATTACCTACAAGGATCGCCAGCCGATGGACCTGCCTGGGGATCCCACCGACACGCTCGACAGCGTGGACCTCACGGTCAGCTTCACCGATCCCAAAGGCAACAAGTACGGAATAGTAGTTCTCAAGCTCTATCAACCTCCGTTTCCGGGAT
>JADFMW010000028.1 GCA_022563655.1 Pseudomonadota bacterium | reverse complement strand
ATGGTCGAGCTGATCGACACCTTCTTCATATAGGTTCCCTTGACCCCGGAAGGCTTGGCCTTGTTGATGGCGTCGAGAAAGGCGCGCAGGTTCTCGACGAGCTGGGTCTCGCTGAAACTCAGCTTGCCGACACCGGCATGGACGATGCCCGCCTTTTCGACGCGGAACTGGATCTCGCCGCCCTTGGCCGCGGCCACCGCTTCGGCGACATTCTGGGTGACCGTGCCAAGCTTGGGGTTCGGCATCAGGCCGCGCGGTCCCAGGACCTTGCCCAGGCGGCCGACGACCGCCATCATGTCGGGGGTCGCGATGCAGCGGTCGAAATCGATCTCGCCCCCCTGGATGCGCTCGGCGAGGTCCTCGGCGCCGACCAGATCGGCGCCCGCGGCCTCGGCCTCGGCGGCCTTGTCGCCTTTGGCGAACACCGCGACACGCATTGACTTTCCGGTGCCGTGGGGCAGCTGCACGACGCCGCGCACCATCTGATCGGCATGGCGCGGATCGACCCCGAGGCCAATGGCAATCTCGACGGTCTCGTCGAATTTTGCCTTGCCGCGTTCCTTGATCATCTTCACCGCCTCATCGAGCGGATAGATGGTGTGGCGATCAATGCCCTGGCGGGCGGCGGTCATTCTTTTTCCCGACTTCGCCATGGATCTACCCCACCACCTCGACGCCCATGGAGCGCGCCGAACCCGAAAGGATGCGGCAGGCCGCATCAAGATCGTTGGCGTTGAGATCGACCATCTTTAATTCGGCGATCTCCCTGATCTGCGCCATCGACACGCTGGCGACGGTTTCGCGCCCGGGCTCGCTGGCGGCCTTATCCAGCTTCGCCGCCTTCTTGATGAAGTAACTCGCCGGCGGCGTCTTGCGGATGAAGCTGAAACTGCGGTCGGCGTAGCATGTAATCACCACGGGGATCGGCATGCCCGGCTCCATGCCCTGGGTCTCGGCATTGAACGCCTTGCAGAATTCCATGATGTTGAGGCCGCGCTGGCCCAGGGCCGGGCCGATCGGCGGCGCCGGGTTGGCCTTGCCCGCCGGCACGTGGAGCTTGATGTAACCGTCGATCTTCTTCGCCATTTCCGTCTCTCTACCCAGTCTCTCTACCCAGGCGGGCCGCGGTGCCGCCATGGCCCACCCACTGCGCGGTGGGGTCGCCCCGCCGGCCGGGGCGGCTAACGCCAGCTCAGGCCCATTCGACCTGCCGGATCAGGCCTTTTCGACCTGCGTGTACTCGAGCTCGACGGGCGTCGAGCGGCCGAAGATGGAGACCGCTATCTTGAGCCGCTCGCGCTCGTCGTCGACCTCCTCGACCAAGCCATTGAACGAGGTGAAGGGGCCTTCGCAGACGCGCACCATCTCGCCCACCTCGAAGCTGACCAGCGACCTGGGGTGCTCGACGCCTTCCTGGACCTGGTGCAGGATGCGCTCGGCCTCGGCGTCCGATATCGGCACCGGCCGTCCGCCGCCGCCGAGAAAGTCGGTGACCTTCGACGTGTTCTTGACCAGGTGCCAGGTCTCGTCGTTCAGCTCCATCTTCACCATCACGTAGCCGGGAAAGAACTTGCGCTCGACCGTGACCTTGCGGCCGCGGCGCATCTCGATAACCTCCTCGGCCGGCACCAGGACCTCCTCGAAGCTCTCGGCAAGGTCCTTGATCAGGGCCTGTTCCCGGATCGACTGCGCGACCTTCCTCTCGAAGCCCGAGTAAACGTGGACGATGTACCAGCGCTGGGCCATGGGTTCAGCCTCCAAGGCGCAAGATGACGCGCACGCCGACCGCGATGACTTGGTCGGCAAGGTAGAAGAGTATCGCCATCAGCATCACCATGACAAAGACCATCCCAGTGGTGACCACGGTTTCCTTCCGCGTCGGCCACGTGACCTTGGCAACCTCCTGCCGCACTTGGCGGATGAACTCGCCCGGCGAAACCTTAGCCATGCCCTCCACGCGTCCTTGTTGCCGAGGTGACGGTTCGATACGCGCCGAATGTGGTCATACGCCAGTGGCAGGACCGGTAGCAGGACCGGTGGCAGGAGTGGAGGGAATCGAACCCCCAACCGCCGGTTTTGGAGACCGGTGCTCTACCAATTGAGCTACACTCCTATTGCACCGGTCAGCCCCCGGGACGCAACCGTCCGCGGCGCACCCGGCAACGACCTCATGTGTGTGCCGGTTGCTCACCGCCCTCGGCTCCGCCCGCAAATCGTTCTCGCCTCGCGCCGCCCTTCGCCCTCGGCCCCGTTACTCGATGACCTGGGTGACGACGCCGGCGCCGACGGTGTGGCCGCCCTCGCGGATGGCAAAGCGCAGCCCCTCGTCCATGGCGATCGGCGCGATCAGCTCGACCGTCATCGTCACGTTGTCGCCCGGCATCACCATCTCGATATCCTTGGGCAGCTCGACGCTGCCCGTCACGTCGGTCGTGCGGAAGTAAAACTGCGGCCGGTAGTTCGAAAAGAACGGCGTGTGACGGCCGCCCTCCTCCTTGGTCAACACATACGTCTCGGCCTGAAACTTGGTGTGCGGCGTGATCGACCCAGGCTGCGCCAGAACCTGGCCGCGCTCGACCTCGTCGCGCTTGGTGCCGCGCAACAGCGCGCCGATGTTGTCGCCCGCCTGGCCCTGGTCGAGCAGCTTGCGGAACATCTCGACACCCGTGCACACCGTCTTCGCCGTCTCCCGGATGCCCACGATCTCGACGTCCTCGCCAACCTTGATCACACCGCGCTCGACCCGGCCCGTCACCACCGTGCCGCGGCCCGAGATCGAAAACACGTCCTCGATCGGCATCAGGAACGGCCGATCGATCGCCCGCTTCGGCGTCGGGATGTACTCGTCAACCGCCGTCATCAGCTTGAGCACCGAGTCGCGCCCAACCTCGTCGTCGCGCCTCTCCTGAGCGCACAGCGCCGAGCCCGCGACCACCGGTATCTCGTCGCCCGGAAACTCGTACTGCGTCAACAGCTCGCGAACCTCGAGCTCGACCAGCTCCAACAGCTCCGGGTCGTCCACCATGTCGACCTTGTTCAAATAGACCACCAGCGCCGGCACCCCGACCTGGCGCGCCAGCAAGATGTGCTCGCGCGTCTGCGGCATCGGACCGTCCGCCGCCGAGACCACCAGAATCGCGCCGTCCATCTGCGCCGCCCCGGTGATCATGTTCTTGACGTAATCGGCGTGACCCGGGCAGTCGACGTGGGCGTAGTGCCGCGCCTCGGTCTCGTACTCGACGTGCGCCGTGTTGATCGTGATGCCGCGCGCCCTCTCCTCCGGAGCCTTGTCGATGGCGTCGTACTCGATGTACTCCGCCCCGCCCGTCTCCGACAGAATCAGCGTGATCGCCGCCGTCAGCGTCGTCTTGCCGTGGTCGACGTGGCCAATCGTGCCCACGTTGACGTGCGGTTTCGTCCGCTCGAACTTCTTCTTCGCCATCGTCGCCCTCTTCTTATCTTCTCCGCCGCGCCGGCACGGGACACGGCCAGCTTGTGGTTACGCCAGCTTCATCCGCATCTCTTCCGAGACCATCTCCGGCAGCGGCGCGTAGTGGTCGAAATGCATGGTAAAGGTCGCGCGTCCTTGGGTCATCGAACGCAGGCTGTTGACATAGCCGAACATCGTGGCAAGAGGAACCATGGCATTGACGATATGCGAGCCGCTGCGCGGTTCCATGCCGGTGATGCGGCCGCGACGGGCGTTGAGGTCGCCAATCACATCGCCCATGTATTCCTCCGCCGTCACCACCTCGACACGCATCATCGGCTCGAGCAGCTGCGGACCCGCCCGCGAGGCGGCCGCCCGGAACGCGGCGCGGGCCGCGATCTCGAAGGCGAGCGCGCTCGAGTCGACTTCGTGAGAGGCGCCATCGAGCAGCGTGACCTGGAAGTCGATCATCGGGTAGCCGGCCACCACTCCCGAGCTGGCGGCGCCTTCGACGCCCTTGCGCACGGCGGGAATGAACTCCCTGGGCACCGCGCCGCCCCTGACCTTGTTCTCGAACTGGAACCCCGAGCCCGAGTCGAGGGGTTCGAGCCTCAGCTTGACGCGGGCGAACTGGCCGGCGCCGCCGGTCTGCTTCTTGTGGATGTGATCGGCCTCGGCGGCGGCGCTGATGGTCTCGCGATAGGCCACTTGCGGCTGGCCGACATTGGCATCCACCTTGAACTCGCGGCGCATGCGCTCGACGAGGACCTCGAGGTGGAGCTCACCCATCCCCTTGATGATCGTCTGACTGCTTTCGGGGTCGACCGAGACGCGGAACGACGGATCCTCGGCCGCGAGCCGCGCCAGCGCCGTCGACATCTTGTCCTGGTCGCCCTTGGTCTTGGGCTCGACCGCAACCTCGATCACCGGATCGGGAAACTCGATGCGCTCGAGCACCACCGGATGCGATGGGTCCGAGAGCGTATCACCAGTGGTCGTGCTTTTGAGCCCGGCCAGCGCCACGATGTCGCCGGCGCGCGCCTCGCTCACGTCCTCGCGCGAGTTGGCATGCATCAACAGCATGCGGCCGATGCGCTCGCGCCGCTGCTTGACGGTGTTCATCACCTGGCTGCCTCCCCGGAGCATTCCGGAGTAGACGCGCACGAAGGTGAGCGAGCCAACGTAGGGATCGGCCATGACCTTGAACGCAAGCGCCGCGAACGGCTCGTCGTCGCTCGAACGGCGCTCCACCGCCTTGTCGGTGCCGGCGCGCACGCCGCGGATCGCGGGCACGTCCGCGGGCGACGGCAGGTAGTCGACCACGGCGTCAAGCAGCAGCTGCACGCCCTTGTTCTTGAAGGCCGCGCCGTTCAACACCGGGACGAACGTGCCGGCGAGCGTGCCCTTGCGCACGCAGCGTCTGAGCGTGGCCCCGTCGGGCTCGTTGCCGGCGAGGTACGCCTCCAGCGCCTCGTCGTCGACCTCGACCGCGGCCTCGATCAGTTTGGTGCGGTACTCCGCCGCCTGCTCGGCGAGGTCGGCCGGGATATCGGTCTCGAAGAACTCGGCGCCGAGGGTCTCATCGCGCCAGATCACGGCGCGCATTTCGATCAGGTCGACGACCCCCGCGAAGTCGCTCTCGACGCCGACGGGAAGCTGCATCACCAACGGTACCGAGCCGAGCCGGTCGCCGATCATATCGACGCACCGGAACAGGTCGGCGCCGATCCGGTCCATCTTATTGACGAAGCAAATTCGCGGCACGCCATAGCGGTCGGCTTGGCGCCACACGGTCTCGGATTGCGGCTCGACGCCGGCTACCGCATCGAACACAGCGACGGCGCCGTCAAGCACGCGCAGGCTGCGCTCGACCTCGATGGTGAAGTCGACGTGCCCCGGCGTGTCGATGATGTTGATCCGGTGGTCGCGCCAGAAGCAGGTGGTCGCCGCCGAGGTGATCGTGATGCCGCGCTCCTGCTCTTGCTCCATCCAATCCATCGTCGCGGTGCCTTCGTGCACCTCGCCGATCTTGTACGAGCGACCGGTGTAGAACAGGATGCGCTCGGTCGTCGTCGTCTTGCCGGCATCGATGTGCGCCATGATGCCGATGTTTCGGTAGCGGTCGAGCGATGTGATACGAGCCATCTTGCGAAATCCTGAAACCGACGCACCGACTACCAGCGGTAATGCGAGAAAGCTTTGTTGGCTTCCGCCATGCGGTGCGTGTCCTCGCGCTTCTTCACCGCGGTGCCGCGGTTGTTGGCGGCGTCGAGCAGCTCGGCGGCGAGGCGTTCGGTCATCGTATGCTCGCCGCGCTTGCGGCTGATGCCGATAATCCAGCGGATCGCCAGCGCCTGGCCCCGGACCGTGCGCACCTCGATGGGCACCTGATAGGTTGCGCCGCCCACCCGCCTGGAACGCACCTCGATCGCCGGCTTGACGTTCTCGAGGGCGCTGTGAAACACCTGCACAGGATCCTGCCGGGCGCGGCGTTCGATCTCGTCGAAGGCGCCGTAAAGGATGCGCTCGGCGACCGATTTCTTGCCCGCGAGCATGAGCGAGTTCATGAACTTGCTGACCACGACGTCGCCGTACTTCGGGTCGGCCATGACCTCGCGTTTCTCGGTGGCGCGGCGGCGGGACATCTTCGCGCTCTCCTACTTCGGCCGCTTGGCGCCGTACTTCGAGCGGCGCTGGCGCCGGTCGGTGACGCCCTGGGTGTCGAGGATGCCGCGGATTATGTGATAGCGCACGCCCGGCAGGTCCTTCACCCGCCCGCCACGGATCATCACCACCGAGTGCTCCTGCAGGTTGTGGCCCTCACCCGGGATGTAGCTGGTGACCTCGAAACCGTTGGTCAGGCGCACCCGGGCCACCTTGCGCAACGCCGAGTTCGGCTTCTTCGGCGTGGTCGTGTAGACGCGGGTGCACACCCCGCGCTTCTGGGGGCAGCCCTCCATCGCGGGAACCTTGTTGCGCGCCACCTGGCGCTGGCGCGGCCTGCGTACCAACTGGTTGATCGTCGGCATCAACAGATTCCTTCCCAGGAAACATTCGCCCAACATGGTCGCGTGCAGGGCCGGGCTGATCGCGTGAAGCCGCCAAGCGCGGCAAACCTCGTTTGCTTGCTGCAGGCGCTTATCACCGCCCCTTAGGGCATAACCTTCGGTTGACCGTTTTCGCGGACGCTGCGTCTAGAACGGCCTGTTCTACCACCAGCGACCTTAAGGGAGCGGCATACTAGTCACGCGCCGCTCTTTCGTCAAGGCAAAATGGCGACCGATTCCAAGGCTTTCCGCGGTCTCCCGCAAGCCCGGAGCAGCGCCGGCACGGCGCCGCGCGCGGGTTCAGGCGATCTGAGCTTTCTCGGTCTGCTCGCCGCCCACCTCGGCCGCCTCAATCGCCCGGGCCTTCTCCTTGGCGGCCTCGGCGGCCTCGGCCGCAAGCTCGATTTCGCGGTCGCGCGCGGCCGCCATTTCCTTCAAGCGCGCCATCATATGGCCGGTGCCGGCCGGAATGAGGCGCCCGACGATGACGTTTTCCTTGAGGCCGCGAAGAGTGTCGACGCGCCCCGCGACCGCGGCCTCGGTGAGCACCCGCGTCGTCTCCTGGAACGAGGCGGCGGAGATGAACGAGCCCGTCTGCAGCGAGGCCTTGGTAATGCCTTGCAGAACCGGAAGCGCCTGCGCCGGGCGACCGCGCTCGGCCTCAATCTTGGCGTTGACGGTCTCGAGCTCGCGCCGGTCGACCTGCTCGCCGACCAGGAACGTCGTGTCGCCGGGCTCCTCGATCTCGACCTTCTGCAGCATCTGGCGGCAGATCACCTCGATGTGCTTGTCGTTGATCTTTACGCCCTGCAGTCGGTACACCTCCTGGATCTCGTCGATCAGGTAATGGGCCAGCGCTTCGACACCGAGCACCCTGAGAATGTTGTGGGGCACCGGGTTGCCGTCCATCAACAAATCGCCCTTGTCGACGTGTTCGCCTTCTTGGACGGTGATGTGCTTGCCCTTGGGAATCAGGTACTCGACCGGCTCGGCGCCGTCCTCGGAGGGCCGAATCACGACGCGGCGCTTGGTCCTGTGGTCCTTGCCGAACTCGATGCGTCCGGCAATCTCGGCGATGATGGCGTAGTCCTTCGGCTTACGCGCTTCGAACAGTTCGGCCACCCGCGGCAGACCGCCCGTGATATCGCGCGTCTTCGTGGTCTCGCGCGGGATGCGGGCGAGCACGTCGCCGGCATGCACGTGGGCGCCGTCCTCGACGCTGAGGATCGCGTCAACCGACATGAAGTAGCGCGCCTCGACCCCGTTCGGCAGGTGCACCACCTCACCGCTTTTTGCGTCGCGCAACGTGATGCGCGGACGCAGATCGGCCCCGCGCGGCTGCTGCTTCCAGTCGATGACCACCCTGTTCGATATGCCGGTCGCCTCGTCGATGATCTCGCGCATCGAGAGGCCCTCGATCATGTCGACGTAGTTGGCGATGCCCTCGCTCTCGGTGATGATCGGCACGGTGTAGGGATCCCACTCGGCGATGCGATCACCCTTGGTAACCTTGGCCCCGTCATCGACCAGCAGGCGGGCCCCGTAGGACATGCGGTGACGCGCCCGCTCGCGGCCGGACGCGTCGGTCAGGATGAGCTCGCAGTTGCGGCCCATCACCACGAGGCGCGCTTCGCTGTCGGTGACGACATTGCGGTTGCGGATCGTCACGGTGGCATCGTAGGCCGCCTCGACGCTCGACTGCTCGGCGCCGCGCTGGGCGGTGCCGCCGATGTGGAAGGTGCGCATGGTGAGCTGGGTGCCCGGCTCGCCGATCGACTGGGCGGCGATGACGCCGACGGCCTCGCCCACGTTCACCGGCGTGCCGCGCGCGAGGTCGCGCCCGTAACACTTGCTGCACACGCCGCGCTCGCTCTCACACCTCAGGACCGAGCGAATCAGCACCCCGTCGACGGCAGCGGCATCGATGAGCTCGATCTCTTCCTCCTCGATCATCTCGTTTGCCTTGGCGAGGACCTTCTTGGTCTTCGGGTCGACGATATCCTCGGCGGCATAGCGGCCGAGGATGCGCTCGGAAAGCGGCGAGATGATGTCGCCGCCCTCGATCACCGCCTTGACGTTCAGGCCTTCGCTGGTGCCGCAGTCAACCTCGCTGACGTTGCAGTCCTGCGCGACATCGACGAGACGGCGCGTGAGATAGCCCGAGTTCGCGGTCTTCAGCGCCGTGTCGGCGAGCCCCTTGCGGGCCCCGTGGGTCGAGTTGAAGTACTCGAGCACGGTGAGCCCTTCCTTGAAGTTCGAGATAATCGGCGTCTCGATGATCTCGCCCGAAGGCTTGGCCATCAGGCCCCGCATGCCCGCGAGCTGTTTGGTTTGCGCCGCCGAGCCGCGGGCGCCCGAATCAGCCATCATGAAGATCGAGTTGAGCCGCGGATTGCCGCGCTCGTCCAGCCCTTCAGAGTGCGAGATGCCCTTCATCATCTCTTCGGCGACCAAGTCGGTGCATAGCGACCAGGCATCGACAACCTTGTTGTACTTCTCGCCCTGGGTAATCAGGCCGTCGAGGTACTGTTGCTCGTATTCCTTGACTTTCTTGCGCGTCTCGGCAACCAATCTCTCCTTCGCCGGGGGAATTACCAAATCGTCCTTGCCGAACGAAATACCGGCCTTACAGGCGTGGTGGAAGCCGAGGCCCATCAGCCGGTCTGCGAACAGCACCGTCTCCTTCTGGCCACAGTGGCGATAGACCGCGTCGACCACGTGGGTGACTTCCTTCTTGGTGAGCAGGCGGTTGATGAACTCGAAGCCGACCGCCTTGTGGCGCGGCAGGATCTCGGACAGCATCATGCGCCCCGGCGTCGTCTCGACCAGGCGGGTGACCGGCTTGCCGTCGGTGTCGACGCCCTTGAACCGACACTTGATCTTGGCGTGCAGCGAGACGATGCCAGCCTCCAGCGCGCGCTCGATCTCGCCCACGTCGACGAACGTCATGCCTTCGCCCCGGGCGCCGGGAACCTCCATGGTCATGTAGTAGAGGCCGAGCACGATGTCCTGCGACGGCACGATGATCGGCTTTCCGTTGGCGGGGCTCAGGATGTTGTTGGTCGACATCATCAGCACCCGCGCCTCGAGTTGGGCCTCGAGCGACAACGGCACGTGCACCGCCATCTGGTCGCCGTCGAAGTCGGCGTTGAAGGCGGCGCATACCAGCGGGTGGAGCTGGATCGCCTTGCCTTCGATCAGCACGGGCTCGAACGCCTGAATGCCGAGGCGGTGGAGCGTGGGCGCGCGGTTGAGCAGCACCGGGTGCTCGCGGATCACCTGTTCGAGAATGTCCCACACCTCGGGGCGTTCCTTCTCGACCATGCGCTTGGCCGCCTTGATCGTCGTCGCCATGCCGTAGAGTTCGAGCTTGCAGTAAATGAACGGCTTGAACAGCTCGAGCGCCATCTTCTTGGGCAGGCCGCACTGTTGCAGCTTGAGATCGGGCCCGACGACGATGACCGAGCGGCCCGAGTAGTCGACGCGCTTGCCCAGCAGGTTCTGACGGAAGCGCCCCTGCTTGCCCTTGAGCATGTCGCTCAGGCTCTTGAGCGGCCGCTTGTTGGCGCCGGTGATGACGCGCCCGCGGCGGCCGTTGTCGAACAGTGCGTCAACCGACTCCTGCAGCATGCGCTTTTCATTGCGCACGATGATGTCGGGCGCGTGCAGCTCGATCAGCCGCTTCAGCCGGTTGTTGCGGTTGATCACGCGGCGATAGAGGTCGTTGAGGTCGGAGGTGGCGAAGCGGCCGCCATCGAGCGGCACCAGCGGGCGCAGCTCGGGCGGGATCACCGGAACCACCTCGAGGATCATCCATTCCGGTCGGTTGCCCGACTCGATGAAGGTTTCGATCAGCTTGAGGCGCTTGACGATCTTCTTGCGCTTGGCTTCGGAGTTGGTCTCGCCGAACTCGGCGCGCAGCCCATCGCGTTCCGCCCCGAGGTCGAGAGCGGCGAGCATCTCGTGTAGCGCCTCGGCGCCGATGTTGGCGCGGAAGCTCTCGGCGCCGAACTCCTCTTGCGCCCGTATGTACTCCTCTTCCGCCAGGCGCTGGCGCTTCTTGAACGGCGTCAGCCCCGGCTCGATCACCACGTAACTCTCGAAATAAAGGATGCGCTCGAGCTCCTTGAGCGTCATGTCGAGAAGCAGACCGATGCGCGACGGGAGCGACTTGAGGAACCAGATGTGCGCCACCGGCGAGGCGAGCTCGATGTGGCCCATGCGCTCGCGGCGCACCTTCGACTGGATGACCTCGACGCCGCATTTCTCACACACGACGCCGCGGTATTTCATGCGCTTGTACTTGCCGCACAGGCATTCGTAATCCTTGATCGGGCCGAAGATGCGCGCGCAGAACAGGCCTTCGCGCTCGGGCTTGAAGGTGCGGTAGTTGATGGTTTCGGGCTTCTTGACCTCGCCGAACGACCACGACCGGATCTTCTCCGGGCTGGCGATCGAGATCTTGATCTCATTGAAAGGCTGAGGCGTGCTGACCTGCCCGAATATCTTCATCAACTCGTTCATCGATAGTCTCCTTGTTCACCACACCTGGAGCACGTTACCCGCGCCGATGCCCGGCCCGCGGGCAAGGGCGGCCGCGCCGCCCGGGGCCGCTATGCGCGCTGCCTCAACGCGACGTCGAGACCGAGGGCTTGGAGCTCCTTGACCAGTACGTTGAAGCCCTCTGGAATGCCCGCCTCGAACGCGTCCTCGCCCTTGACGATCGCTTCGTACACTTTGGTCCGACCCGAAACGTCGTCCGACTTCACCGTCAGCATTTCTTGCAGCGTGAAGGCGGCTCCGTACGCCTCGAGCGCCCACACCTCCATCTCTCCGAAGCGCTGGCCGCCGAACTGCGCCTTGCCGCCCAGCGGCTGCTGCGTGACCAGGCTGTAAGGTCCGATCGCGCGGGCGTGGATCTTGTCGTCCACCAGGTGGTGCAGCTTCATCATGTAGATGTAACCCACCGTCACCGGCCGATCGAACGGCTCCCCGGTGCGGCCGTCGATCAGGGTCACCTGCCCGCTCGTACCGAGCTGGGCCAACTCGAGCATCTCGACGATCTGGCGCTCCTGCGCGCCGTCGAACACCGGCGTCGCCATCGGCACCCCCGCACGCAGGTTCTCGGCCACCTCGATCACGTCGTCCTCGTCGAGCTTGGACAGCGCGCCCGACCTCGGCGATTCGCCGTAAATCTCGTTCAAGAACTTGCGCAGGGTCTTTTTCTTGTTCTCGGCGCCGCGCTGAATCTCGTCCAGCATGGCGCCAATGATGCGGCCGAGGCCATGGGCGGCCCAACCAAGGTGGGTTTCGAGGATCTGCCCGACGTTCATGCGCGACGGCACGCCAAGCGGGTTGAGCACGATATCGACCGGCGTTCCGTCCTCGAGACAGGGCATGTCCTCGATCGGCACGATGAGCGAGACGACGCCCTTGTTGCCGTGCCGGCCGGCCATCTTGTCGCCCGCCTGGAGCTTGCGCTTCACGGCGACGAACACCTTGACCATCTTGAGCACCCCAGGCGTGAGTTCGTCGCCGCGCTGGAGCTTCTCGACCTTGTCCTGATAGCGGCCCTTGAGCCGGCCGACGGCCTCGTCGAGTTGTTGCTTGAGCCGCTCGATCTCGGCCATCGCGGCCTTGTTCTTGAGACCGATCTGCCACCACTGGCCGCGGCTCAGCCGCGACAACGCGTCCTCGGTCACCCGGCTGTTGGGCTTCATGCCCTTGGGCCCGCTGGCCGCCATCTTGCCGGTCAGCAGCGTCTTGAGCTCGGCGAAGATGTGGCGCTCGATGATCGCCCGCTCGTCGTCGCGGTCCTTGGCCAGGCGTTCGATCTCCTCGCGCTCGATGGCGAGCGAGCGCTCGTCCTTGTCGACGCCCCGGCGCGAGAACACCCGCACCTCGACGACCGTGCCCGACACGCCCGGCGGCACCCTCAGGCTGGTGTCGCGCACGTCGGACGCCTTCTCGCCGAAGATGGCTCGCAACAGCTTCTCCTCCGGCGTCATCGGGCTTTCGCCCTTGGGCGTGATCTTGCCGACGAGGATTTCACTCGGCGCGACCTCGGCGCCGATGTACACGATGCCGGCCTCGTCGAGGTTCCTGAGACCTTCTTCGCCGACGTTGGGGATATCGCGGGTGATTTCCTCCTGGCCGAGCTTGGTATCGCGCGTCATCACCTCGAACTCCTCGATGTGGATCGAGGTGAAGACATCGTCCCTGACGACCCGCTCGGAGATCAGGATCGAGTCCTCGAAGTTGTAACCGCCCCACGCCATGAAGGCGACCAGCACGTTACGGCCGAGCGCCAGCTCGCCGTTGGCGATGCTCGGCCCGTCGGAGATAATCTTGCCGGCCTCGACCGCGTCGCCGACCTTGACCAGGGGACGCCGGTTGATGCACGTGTTCTGGTTCGAGCGCTGGAACTTCAACAGATTGTAGATGTCGACGCCAAGCACGCCTTTGGTGCCCTCGTCGGCGCGGACGACGATGCGCCGCGCGTCGACCTGGTCGACCACGCCGCCACGCCGGGCGACGACGGCCGCGCCCGAATCGCGCGCCACCACCTCCTCCATGCCGGTGCCGACGAGCGGCGCCTCCATTTGAATCAGCGGCACCGCCTGGCGCTGCATGTTCGACCCCATCAGCGCGCGGTTGGCGTCGTCGTTCTCGAGGAACGGGATCAGCGCCGCGGCCACCGAAACGAGCTGCCTGGGCGAGACGTCGATAAAGTCGATCGTGTCGGGCGGCGCCAGGACGAAGTCGCCGTTGCGGCGGCAGCTCACCAAATCCTGGCTGAAGCGCTCCTTGCTGTCGAGCACCGCGTTCGCCTGGGCGATGGTGTACTTGCCCTCGTCCATGGCCGAGAGATAGACGACCTCGCTGGTGACCCGGTCGTTGACCACCCGACGGTAGGGGCTTTCGATGAAGCCGTACTGGTTGACGCGCGCGTAGGTCGCCAAGCTGTTGATCAGCCCGATGTTGGGGCCCTCGGGCGTCTCGATCGGGCAGATGCGGCCGTAATGGGTGGGGTGCACGTCGCGTACCTCGAAGCCCGCGCGCTCGCGCGTCAGCCCACCCGGCCCGAGGGCCGAGAGCCGCCGCTTGTGGGTGATCTCGGAGAGCGGGTTGGTCTGGTCCATGAACTGCGACAGCTGCGACGAGCCGAAGAACTCGCGCACCACCGCCGCCGCCGGCTTGGCGTTGATCAGGTCGTGCGGCATGACGCTGTCGATCTCGACCGAGCTCATGCGCTCGCGGATCGCCCGCTCCATGCGCAGCAAGCCGATGTGGTACTGGTTCGACATCAGCTCGCCGACCGAGCGCACGCGGCGGTTGCCGAGGTGGTCGATATCGTCGATCTCGCCGCGGCCGTCCTTGAGCTCGACGAGCGTCTTGACCACCGAGACGATGTCTTCCTTGCGCAGCACGCGCACCGAGTCGTCGGCGTCCAGACCAAGGCGGGCGTTGAGCTTGACCCGACCCACGGCCGACAGATCGTAGCGCTCGGAGTTGAAAAACAGGGACTCGAACAGGGTCGCGGCGGTGTCCACCGTGGGCGGCTCGCCGGGGCGCATCACCCGGTAGATCTCGATCAGGGCATCCTCGCGGTTCGAGCACTTGTCGGCCGCGAGGGTGTTGCGGATGTACGGGCCGACGGTGATGTTATCGATCGCCAGCGTCGACAGCTCGGTGAAGCCCGCGGCATCGAGCACCTCGATCGACTCGGCGTTGAGCTCGTCGCCGGCCTCGACGTAAACCTCGCCGGTCTCCTCGTTGATCAGGTCGCGGGCGATGAAGCGGCCATCAATCGCCTCGGGCGGGACAAGCTGCCCGGTAAGGCCGCTGGAGACGAGCTTCTTGACCAGCCGCGGCGTCATCTTGGTGCCGGCCTCGGCGACCTTTTTACGGGTCTTGGCGTCGATCAGGTCGCGGGTAAGCCTAGTGCCGGAGGCGCGATTGGGGCTGAACGGCACCACCCAGCCTTTCTCGTCACGAGTGTAGACGACCACGCCGTAGAAGTAATCGAGGATCTCCTCGGTCGTCATGCCGATGGCGTAAAGCAGCGTCGAGACCGGCAGCTTGCGCCGGCGGTCGATGCGCACGTACACCAGGTCCTTGGCATCGAACTCGAAGTCGAGCCACGAACCGCGGTAGGGGATCACTCGGGCGGCGAACAGAAACTTGCCGGACGCGTGGGTCTTGCCTTTGTCGTGGTCGAAGAAAACGCCGGGCGAACGGTGCATCTGGCTGACGATCACCCGTTCCGTGCCGTTGATGACGAAGGTGCCGTTCGGAGTCATCAACGGCATATCGCCCATGTAGACGGTCTGCTCCTTGATGTCGCGGACGTCGCGCTTGTTGATGTCCTCGTCGATGTCGAAGATCCATAGCTGCAGCGTCACCTTGAGCGGCGCCGCGTAGATCTTGCCGCGCTGCTGGCACTCCTCGACGTCGTACTTCGGCTCCTCGAGCTCGTACTTGATGAAATGAAGCTCGGCCCTATCGGAGAAGTCCTTGATCGGAAATACCGACTTGAAGACTCCCTGAAGGCCGCTGTCGGGACGCTCCTCGGCTGGCACGCCGATGTGCAAGAACTGCTCGTAGGACTTTTTCTGCACCTCGATCAGGTTCGGCATCGGCGCCACGGACGAAATGCGGCCGAAGTTCCTGCGCGTGGGAGCGCCACGCGAGAATTTGTGAGGCATGCCTGCTCCTCGATGCATCGTGGGTTATGCGGGGCGGCGTTCGGTCGGGCCGCCAGGCGATTGCCGCGGCGGCGCGGCGCTATTTGATCTCAACCGTAGCTCCCGCGCCTTCGAGCTGGGCTTTGATCTTCTCGGCCTCATCCTTCGCGACTCCCTCCTTGACCGCCTTGGGCGCCGCTTCGACGAGGTCCTTCGCCTCCCTGAGGCCGAGGCTGGTGAGGGCGCGGACTTCCTTGATGACGTTGATCTTCTTGCCACCGTCACCGGTGAGGATCACGTCGAACTCGGTCTTCTCTTCGACGGCCGGGCCGGCGCCGGCGCCGCCAGCCGGAGCGGCAACGGCGACGGCAGCGGCGGCCGAGACGCCCCACTTCTCTTCGAGAAGCTTCGAGAGCTCGGCGGCCTCGAGAACGGTCAGCTCCGAAAGCTGGTCAACAAGCGCGTTAAGGTCAGCCATGATAAACTCCAATCAAATCAGATGTTTCGGGATAAATAAACTTGCAAGATCCGCTTATGCGGCGTCCTTGGCCGCATAGGCGCCGAACACGCGCGCGAGCTGCGCGGCCGGTGCCTGGGTAACGGTCGCGAGCTTGGTCGCCGGAGCGACGATGAGGCCCACGAGCTTGCCGCGCAGTTCGTCCAGCGATGGCAGCGAGGCGAGCGCCTTGATGCCTTCCTGGTCGAGCACCTGGGTGCCCATTGCGCCGCCGACGATCTCGAGCTTGTCGTTCGTCTTGGCGAACTCGACCGCCACCTTGGCCGCAGCCACGGGGTCGATCGAGGTGGCGAGCGCCGTCGGACCCGTCAGCAGGTCCGCGATCGCCGCGTAATCGGTGCCGCTGGCAGCGATCTTGGCAAGCTTGTTCTTCGAGACCTTGTAGCTCGCGCCGGCCTCACGCATCTTGTTACGGAGGTCCGTCGACTGCTTGACGGTCATCCCGAGGTTGCGGGTGATGACCACCACACCAACCTCGCCAAAGGTGCGGTTCAGCTCGGCAACGGCGTCAGCCTTCTGGGAACGATCCATGCCGGTCTCCTCGTTATGAGCGCATCCCTTGCGGGAAGCGCCCGGTTACAAAATGTCCGAGGGGAAGGATCGTCGTGCCCGGTTATCCCTGGGCATGACCCGCGCGCTCCACGCAGGGAGCCGCCGGTGAAAATCTGTCCCCGTCTAGGCAAGAGATTAAGCGGGGCAAATTCCCCGCGCTTGCTGTCTCGGACGGTCTCCTCCCGAGGGAGGAAGGCGCGCCAATAGCGATGTTTGTGGATAAGTCAACCAAGCGTGGAGCGCCGATGGAGAGGCGGCCCCCATTGCCATCGGCGCTTCATCGGCGTTTCCCGGATGTTTCACCAAACCACAACAGGACTGCCACATACCGCGCCTAGGCGGCGATGCTGCGGCGCAGCGACGCCGTGACTCCAGGGGGGTATCATGACCGTTCGTCACGCGCTTCGCGCTACCGTTTGTGCCGCTGTTCTTGCCGCCGCCGCCATGGCGACACCTGCGCTGGCTCAGGACCAGACCTCGCCCGCTACGGGCGAGAACGCGCCCGAGAATGCCGGTGACGGCTCGATCCTCGTCACCGCCAAGCAGACGCGCTCGGCCACCGCGATCCCGGCGAGCGAGATCCAGAAGATCCTGCCCGGCGTCTCGCCGCTGAAGGCGATCCAGACGCTGCCCGGCGTGCTCTACGTCACGGCCGACCCCTGGGGGAACAACGAGCAGAACGCCCAGATCTTCATCCATGGCTTTGCCGGCAACCAGCTCGGCTACACGATGGACGGCATTCCGCTGGGCGACCAGAGCTATGGCAACTACAACGGCCTTTCGCCGCAGCGCGCGGTGATCTCGGAGAATGTCGGCCGCGTCGTCGTGGCGACGGGTGCCGGCGATCTCGCCACCGCCTCGAACAGCAACCTGGGCGGCACGGTGGAGACCTATTCGTCCGATCCCACCCAGGCGTTCGGCGTGACCGCCAACCAGACCGCGGGCAGCTACCACACGTCGCGCACCTTCCTGCGCCTCGACACCGGCAATCTCGGCGGCGGCGGCACCAATGCCGGCTATGTCTCGGTCGCGCGGCAAAGGCCAAGGCCTG
>JADFMW010000027.1 GCA_022563655.1 Pseudomonadota bacterium | reverse complement strand
TTTCCTCGAAATAGTCCATCTCGGCGCCGACGAGATACGTCACCGCGTCGGAATCGACGACGAGGGTCACGCCGTTGTGCTCGACGACGGCGTCGCCGGGGTTGGGCGCACCGGCGAACTCGACGGTATAGGCCATCCCCGAGCAGCCGGCGTTTCGCACGCCGACGCGAATGCCAACGGCGCCCTTGCCGCGCTCGCTCAGCAAATGTTTGATACGCGCCGCCGCCGCGTCGGTCACCGTGATTGCCGGATCGTTCATCAGGCTATTCCCGTACTGGTCATGGACACCGTGCTCTCCAACCCATCGAAACCAATATATAGCACTTCCCGCGCCGGGTTGAAGGGCGCCGCCGCCCGCTCACGCCGTCTCGCGCACGGGGGCGGCGCGCAGCGCGCCGACGTGCTCGACCACCGCGCCCACGGCGTAGTCGATCTCGGCCTCGGTGGTGAAGCGGCCGACGCCGAAGCGGATCGAGCCGTCGATGAGCGAATCGTCGACGCCGAGCGCGCGCAACACGTACGACGGCTCGATCGACGCCGAGGTGCACGCCGAGCCCGACGACACCGCGAGGTCCTCGAGCGCCGCCAGCAGCGATTCGCCGCCGACGCCGGCGAAGCCGAGGTTCAGGTTGCCGGCGAGGCGATGATCGAGATCGCCGTTCAGCGAAACCCCGGAGATGCGCCCGGTAATGCCGTTGTACAGCCTGTCGCGCAAGCCGCGGATGCGCGCGTCTTCGGCCGCCATCTCGCGCTCGGCGATGGCGCAGGCCTCGCCCAGCCCGACGCACAGCGGCGTCGGCAGGGTGCCCGAACGCATGCCCCTCTCCTGGCCGCCGCCGTCGATCAGGGGCGTAAGGCGCACGCGCGGCCTGCGGCGCACGTACAGCACGCCGATTCCCTTGGGGCCATAGATCTTGTGTCCCGAGAGGCTCATCAGGTCGATGTTCATCTCGTCGACGTCGAGCGGAATCTTTCCCACCGCCTGAGCGCAGTCGCTGTGGAAGAACGCGCCGCGCTCGCGGCAGATCGCGCCGATCTCGGCGAGCGGCTGGATGACGCCGATCTCGTTGTTGGCGCCCATCACCGAAACCAGGAGCGTGCGCTCGCCGACCGCCTCGCGCAGCCCGTCGAGGTCGATGAGGCCGTTGCGCGGCACCGGCAGATAGGTGACGGCAAAGCCGTCGTGCTCGAGCTGACGGCACGTCTCGAGCACGCACTTGTGCTCGGTCGCCAAGGTGATCAGGTGGTCACGCTTGCCGGGGCGCCTCTGTTGCCAGAAGCGGGCGACGCCCTTGAGCGCGAGGTTGTTCGACTCGGTCGCGCCCGAGGTGAAGACAATCTCCTTGGGGTCGGCGCCGATCAGCGCCGCGATCCGATCCCGCGCGCCATCCACCGCGTGTTCGGATTCGAGGCCGAAGGCGTGCTCTCGCGAGTGGGGATTGCCGAACTTCTCGGTGAAATAGGGCAGCATCGCCTCGACCACCCGCGGGTCCGCCGGCGTCGTCGCCTGGTAGTCGAGATAGATCGGCAGCTTGACGTTGGCCGCGCTGCTGCGGCCGCCGGCGTCAGCCATGGCCCCGCCTCGCACCGCCGGCGAGGGCGCGCGCGGCGCCTCGGCGCGCGGCCGTCGCGTTGGCCCGGGTGCGGGCGTACAGGGCGCCCCAGGCCTCGATCAGCCGCTCGGCGTCGGCGGCGGTCGAGCCCCAGCCCAGGCTGATGCGGATGGCGCAGGCGGCCTCGTCCTCGGCCACGCCCATGGCGCGCAGAACGTGCGAGACGCTGACCTTGCCCGACGAGCAGGCCGAGCCGGCGCTCACCGCCACCCCGGCGAGGTCGAGCGCCATCACCTGGGTCTCGCTCCTGACCCCAGGCATGGTCACGCACGAGGTGTTGGGCAGGCGCCGCGCCGCCGCGCCGAACACCACGAGATCGGGCGCGATCGCGCGCAATCGCCGCTCGATCTCGTCACGCAAGCGGGCGAGCCGGTCGGTCTCGCGGGCGTCGGCCTCGGCGAGCTCGGCGGCGACACCGAAGCCGACGATGGCGGCGACGTTCTCGGTGCCGGCGCGGCGGCCCATTTCCTGGCGGCCGCCGTCAATGAGCGGCGCGAGCTCGACGCCGTCGCGCACGACCAGCGCGCCGACGCCCTGGGGGCCGCCCAGCTTGTGCGCCGAAAGGCTCAACAGGTCGGCGCCGAGCGCCGCGAAGTCCACGGCGACCTTGCCCGCCGCCTGCACCGCGTCCGAGTGGAACAGCGCGCCCCGGGCGCGGGCCAGGGCCGCCGCCTCGGCCGCGGGCTGCACCACGCCGGTCTCGTTGTTCGCCAGCATGACCGATACCAGCGCCGGCTCGTGGTCGGCCGCGAGCGCCGTCTCGAGCGCCGCCAGATCGACCAGGCCGTCGCCGTTCGCCGGCGCCACCCCGGCTCCGGGCGCCGCCCTGAGCACCGAGTCGTGCTCGATGGCCGAGATGATCAGCCGCCGCCGGCCCGAGCCCTTGAGCGCGAGGTTATTGGCCTCGGTGCCGCTGCCGGTAAACACCACCTCGGCGGGCGTTGCGCCGACGAGCGCCGCGACGCGGGCGCGCGCGTCCTCGACGGCGCGGCGCGCCAAGCGCCCGAAGCGGTGCACCGACGACGGGTTGCCGTCGCGCTCGAGCGCCTCGGCCATCGCGGCGGCGACCGCCGGCTTGACCGGGGCGCCGGCGTTATAGTCGAGATAGCACGCCGGCCGAGTCACCGGACGGCCCTGACCTTGGCGGTTGCGGGGCGCAGGCTCGGCCTTTGCCATGACGGCATTCGATTCCCTGTATCGGGTGTTATGACCTGTATCGGGTGTTATGGCCCATCTCCTCGCTCAACTGGCCGGCGGCTTTTCTTCGTCCGGGTCCTCTTCGGTCTCGATGCGGTCGGGCACCGCTTCGGCCAGCTTCTGGAGCCGGCGCTCGAGCTGCTCGACGCGGGCGTTCAGCGCGCCGGACTGATCGAGCAGCCCATCGATCGCTCGGCTCACGGGGTCGGGTAGATCGGGCGACGGCGTGCCGTAGGCGGCGAACTTGTGCGCCTCGGTCTTGTCGCGGCCGCCAATGACTCGCGCCGGTATGCCGGTCACGGTGACGCCCTCGGGGACGTCCTTGACGACCACCGCGTTGGCGCCGACGCGGGCACCGGCGCCAACGCTGATCGGCCCCAGAATCTGGGCGCCGGAGCCCACGATCACGCCGTTCTTGATCGTCGGATGGCGCTTCTGATCGACCTGCGAGGCGGCGTCAACCGAGGGCGCGATGCCGCCCAGGGTGACGTCGTGGTACAACGTCACGTCGTCGCCGATCTCGGAGGTTTCGCCGATCACGACCCCCAAGCCATGGTCGATGAAGAACCGTTCGCCGATCACGGCCCCTGGGTGGATCTCGATGCCCGTCAGGAAGCGCCCGACGTACGAGATGCAGCGCGCCGACAGGCGCCAGCCGCGCCGCCACGCCGCGTGCGCCAGACGATGCATCCGCAAAGCGTGGAAACCGGGATAGCACAGCGCCACCTCGAGGCGCGACCGGACCGCGGGGTCGCGCTCGAACACGACGTCGATCTCTTCTCTAATCCTCTTGAACATGGCCGCTTCCGCCGGTTAGTATTGCCTACTCAGATTGGCCAGCTCGTCGTAAAAACCGTAGAGGAACTCCCAATCGGTCATATAGATTTTCTCACTATTGCGGTCAAGTTTACGGCGATCGTTTTCCCTGTGCGTCGGAACAAACCTGGTTGGCGCCCTCGGCATTGTTCCCGGCGCCCGGCAGGCCCTCGGTCGCGGGCGTTCGGCGCCGTTCCGAGCCACGGGCCGCGCCGCCATGCCTGAAATATTCGTCAACGGCCCGGAAGGGCGTATCCAAGGGCGCTATCGGCCCGGCGGGCGGCCCGACTCGCCGATCGTCCTCTTGCTCCACCCGCACCCGCAATACGGCGGCACGATGAACAACAAGGTGGTCTACGCCATGCAACAGGCGTTCGGCAGCCACGGCTTCTCGGTGCTGCGCATCAACTTCCGCGGGGTCGGCCGCAGTCAAGGTACATTCGATAACGGCCAGGGCGAGCTCAGCGACGCGGCGGCGGCGCTCGACTGGCTGCAAAACTTCAATCCCAACGGGGCGGGCTGCTGGATCGGCGGCTTCTCGTTCGGCGCGTGGATCGCGATGCAGGTGTTGATGCGGCGGCCCGAGATCGACGGCTTCATCGCCATCTCGCCGCCCGCGAACAAGTTCGACTTTACCTTTCTTGCGCCCTGTCCGTCGTCGGGACTGGTCCTCCATGGCGGCAGCGACGAGCTGGTGCCCGAGCCGGAAGTGGCCAAGCTTGCGGCCAAGCTGGCCCATCAGCGGGAAATCTCCGTCGAGTACCACGCGATCGCCGGCGCCGACCACTTCTTCAACAACCACATCGATGCCGTTACCGACCACGTCGAGGATTACCTCTCGCGCCACGTCTCGGTTGCTTCCGACTCGTAGGTTCCTGGGCGCCGCCGCCCGCCAACGGGTCGCGGACGACCGCGTGGCGGTGCAGCGCGCCGCCGGCAAGCGGCCGCGGCGCGCCGGTGGTCTCGGGCAGGGTCAGCGCATAACCGCGCAGCGACCGCACCGCGAGGTAGGCGAAGGCCTGAGCCTCGAGCGCGTCGCCGTCCCAGCCCACCGTCTCGACGGCCGCGACCGGCGCGCCGAGAACGGCGCTCAGGCGCTCCATGAGCGCCGGGTTGCGGCGGCCGCCGCCGGCGATGAGCCACCGTTTCGGCGGCGCCGGCAGGTGTGCTTCGGCCCGCGCCGCCCCGGCCGCGGTGAACGCCGTCAAGGTCGCCGCGCCGTCGGCCGGGCTCAGCCCCTCGGCCGCCCCGGCGAAGGCGCCGCGGTCGAGCGACTTGGGCGGCGGGCGGCTGAAGTAGGGGTGATCGAGCAAGCGCGCGAGGACGCTCTCGTGCACCGCGCCTTCGCGGGCGAGCTCGCCATCGGCGTCGAACTCGCGCCCGGTATGGCGTCGCACCCAGTCGTCGAGCAGGGCGCAGCCCGGCCCGGTGTCGAACGCGCGCACGTCCCGCTCCTCGCCGAGCCAGGTTACGTTGGCGACGCCGCCGATGTTGAGCACCGCGAGGGGCCGCGCGAGCTCCGCCGCCAACGCGGCGTGGTAAAGCGGCGCGAGCGGCGCGCCCTGGCCGCCGGTGGCGACGTCGCGGCGGCGGAAGTCGGAGACGACGTCGATGCCCGCGAGCCCGGCCAGAAGCGCGCCGTCGCCGATCTGCCAGGTCAGCGAGTCCGCAGGCCGGTGGGCGATGGTATGACCGTGGAAGCCGATGACGTCGACGGCCGCGGCATCGAGCCCGGCCCGTTCCAGCAGGGCGGCGGCGGCGGCGGCGTGAGACCGGGTCAGGTCGCGCTCGACGGCGGCGACGTCGCCGCGGCCGCCGAGGGTATCGCGCAGGCGCGCCCTGAGCGCGGCATCGTAAGGCACGGTCAGCCATGCCCCGGGGCGCACGAGCGTTGCTCCGTCGGTGTGCAGGAGGGCGGCGTCGATACCGTCGAGCGAGGTTCCGCTCATCAGCCCGAGCGCCAGCCAGAGTCTCTGGCCGTTCATCGCTTCCTTCGGTGGGGCGTCGCGATCGCGGCGGGCGCCGTTGTCGGACGCCGGGGAGTATGATACATGAACGGCGCCCGCCCGGCCGAAGGCCATCATAGCCGAAGCGGCGACCAATTGACCAATCATCGATGACCGAGCCGCGATCGGAATTCCTGCGCGCCGCAGCCGCGCGCGGCTACCTCTACCAGTGCACGGACCTCGAGGGGCTCGACGCGCTCGCGGTACGCGGGCCGATCGTCGCCTACATCGGCTACGACTGCACCGCGCCGAGCCTGCACGCCGGCAGTCTGGTGTCGATCATGCTGCTCAGGTGGCTGCAGCGCACCGGCCACAAACCGATCGTGCTGATGGGGGGCGGCACCACCAAGGTGGGAGATCCCTCGGGCAAGGACGAGACGCGAAAGCTGCTCGGCGAGGACGACATCGCGCGCAACATGGCCGGCATCAAGGCCGTGTTCAGCCGTTACCTCGAGTTCGGCGACGGCCCCGTCGACGCCATCATGGTCGACAACGACGAATGGCTCGACCGCCTCAACTACATCGCCTTCCTGCGCGACTACGGCCGCCACTTCTCGGTCAACCGCATGCTCGGCCTCGATGCGGTGAAGCTGCGCCTCGAGCGCGAGCAGCCGCTCAGCTTCCTCGAGTTCAGCTACATGATGCTGCAGGCCTACGACTTCGTAGAGCTCCACCGGCGCTACCGCTGCGTGCTCCAGATGGGCGGCTCGGACCAGTGGGGCAACATCGTCAACGGCGTCGATCTCGCCCGGCGGGTCGACGGCGCCACGTTGTATGGGCTGACGACGCCCCTCATTACCACCGCCTCGAAGGCGAAGATGGGCAAGACAGCGCAGGGCGCGGTCTGGCTCGACGCCGAGATGCTGTCGGCCTACGACTTCTGGCAGTACTGGCGCAATACCGAGGACGCCGATGTTGGCCGCTACCTGCGCCTGTTCACCGAGCTTCCGCTGGACGAGATCGAACGTCTCGAGCGCCTCGAAGGGAGCGAGGTGAACGAAGCCAAGAAGGTGCTGGCCGACGCGGCGACGGCGCTGTGCCACGGCGCAGAGGCCGCCCGCGAAGCGGCCGAAACCGCGCGGCGCACCTTCGAAGAAGGCGCCTACGGCGGATCGCTGCCGGTCATCGAGGTGCCGAGGCGCGAGCTCGAGAGCGGCGTCGCCGCCTTCGAAATGTTCCGCCGCGCCGGGCTGTGCGCCACCGGCGCCGAGGCGCGCCGGCTCATCCGCTCGGGCGGCGGCCGCCTCAACGGCGCGCGCATCGATTTGGAAACCCGGCTCGTGACCGTGGCCGATCTCAAGCCCGACGGAGTCATCAAGCTGTCCGCCGGCAGGAAGCGCCACGCCTTGGTGCGCGCGGTCTAGCGCCCCCCCCGTTACTGGGTCCGGGTCTTGCCGCCGTTGCGCTCTTCGAGGAAAAAGAACAGCTTGCGCAGAACCCCCGGCGCCAGCGCCGCGAGCGGGTTCACGACAATATCGGGATCGTCCAGCGGACCCGACATGCGGTAGGTCGCGGCGAACACGCCGCCGCCCCTGGGTCCCACCAGAATATTGCCGATCACCGGCAGGAAGCCCAGGGCGCTGTTCAGAGCGTAGGCCGGCACCATGGTGCCTTTCATCTCGAGGGTGTCGGTGGCGAGGTTGATCCGGCCCTCCATGGTGATCCCCAGCGCCGGCCCATAGGAGCGGGCGTCGTTGATGTCGATCACCTCGCCGCGCTTGGTGAACGGCGCGATGAGCTTCCTGAAGGGCAGGCCCTCTCCCTTGAGCAGATCGAAGATGCCGGTCAGCGAAGCGACCGACAGGACCTTCGCCAGCATCGGAGCGTTGATCAGCCTGTGGTTGTCGATTCTGAGCTCGCCGGTGACCACGTCGTCGTCGCCGTCCTCGTCAACCGTGGCCGTGAGCAGCAACTTGCCGCCGATCATGTTGTCGAAGATGCCAAAGGTGCGCAGCACGGCGCCGGCGTCCTCCGCGGTCATATGCAGCACGCGGCCTGCGTCGCTGCGGCCAAACTGCAATGCAAGCCTGCTGCCGTTGGCGAGGTTGCTTTCGGCCGTGATCGCTTCAAAGCGGCCGCCTTGCATGCCCAGGACCGCGTTCACCTTTCTCAGCGCGTGAGTATCGTTGATGACGACGCGGCCGAGGGTGGCGACCAGTCTCAGCGGCGGCAACGCTTCGTCGTCACCGCCGGCACCGATGCCGTCCTCGCCGATATACGGCCGCAGGTCGAAGCTGGCGCCGGTGAGATTGACCGAGTAGCCACCGCCGGCTATCGGCACCATCGTCGCCTTGAGGTTGGTCTCGCCGAATTCGAGGTGGTTAAGTTCGAGGAAGCGCAACTCCCCGCCTCCAGGGTCGAACTGGGCGCGGCCGCTGGCCGTGAGGTCGCCGGCGGCGACCTCGATGGTGTCGATGACGAGCGGCTGACCGGGCGCGGTCCGCGCCCCGATCTGGACGATGCCGTCGGTAGCCGGTTCCTTGCTCCAGCGGAGGCCGGGCAGTCGCACCGCGGCGTCGCGCAGACCTGCGGTCGCGCGCCAGCGGCGGCCCCCCTGCTCTAGGTCGATGATCTCGATATCGACGTCGACCGGGCCGGTGACCCACTCGTTGCCGGGCATCTTGAGCAGTGAGCGCTGCGCATCGGAGAAGCGGCCGCGAAACGTGAATCGCCTCGGCGAAGCGGGGTCGGCGCCAAAGGGCTCGCGCCAGGTGGCGGCGCCCGGCACGCCGTTGAGCCGGACCGTGCCCCTGATGTCCATGCCCGCCGGATCAAGCGCGAGCATGAGCGCGCCGTTGCTCAGATCGTAACCATCGAAGGCGGCGGGAATGCTCACGTCTTGCAAAATTGCCTTCGCCGTGACGGTGACCGGACCTCCGCCGAGAACAAACTCGAAGCGTATTTCGGTCTCGCCGGTACCGTCGAGGCGGGCGGGGTCGATGCCCAGCTTCTGCGCATAGCCGAGACGCGGATGGGCGAGCACCTCCATCGCGTCGCGCAACGGGCCGTACGCGATCACGTCGACGGTGCTCGTCGCGCTGGCGGTCAAGCTGTCGATGCTCCACCGCGCCCGTTTGACTTTCAGGCGGTTGAGCTGCCCACTCGATATCTTCATCTCGATGGACTTGCCGGTGATGGTCCCGACCGCGTTGACGCCGACGACCGCGGGAAGGGGGCGCAGGTAGTGCACGGTGAAGCCCTCGAGATTGAGCACCACCCTCACCGCCTCTTCCGGAATCCCCGCGCCGGTCTGGTCTTCCGGTCTGAGGTGGATGTTCGCCCGCGCCTTGCGGACGATGCCATCGCTCAGATTCGCGGCGATCCACCGACGCACGCCCGGCCAGCGCGCGCGCGGCCAGTACCGGGACACCTGCTCGCCTGGCAGGTCGGTCACCGTGGCGCCGATGGAGATGAACGGCGTTGCGTTAAAGCCCTCGATCCATCCCTGGGCGCTCAACTTGGGTCCGCCGAAGTCGATGAAGACCTCATCGAGGTGGAGTCTTTCCGAGCCGACCTCGAGCACGCCCTTGGCTTGGGCGGACGCAATGTCGAAGCTGTTGTCGAACCACTCGTCCAGCGCCAGGACGCCGGCGCCGGCGCCGAGGTCGAACGCGACCTGGGACACAACGGCGTCGGCGCCGAGCACGACGTCAAGGCTGCCGCTGACCGGAAAACGGGCAGTTCCGAGCGGCGCCAGGTACGGCGCGTTGCGCGCGAACCACTCAGGCTGCAAATCGGTGAAACTGACTTGCGCGGTCATGCCGCCATCCGGGCTGGTGTAACGGGCGCTCGCCTCGAGCCGGGCGGTACGGCCGCCAACCACGAGCTCGACGCTGGCCGTCACCGCCTCCTGTGGAAGCGACGGGCCGAGGGCGCCCGCGGACCGGAGGTGAACGCTCGCCGACGCCTTGCGGATGATGCCGCCGCTCCGGTTGGCGGCGACCCACTTGCGTACCTCCGGCCAGAATTCGCGCGGCCAGTAGCGCTCAATCTCGTCGATGGGCAACTCGGTCACCGTGACGTTGCCGGCGACGAACGGCGCGCCGTCGAAACCCTCCATCAGCCCTTGGGCGGCGATCTTGGGTCCGCCGAGGTCGATGAAGACGTCGTCGAGGCGCAGCTTTTCCGAGCCCAGCACCAGCTCGCCCTTGGCCTCGGCGAACACGATGTCGAAGCTTTGATCGAACCACGCGCCAAGGGCTAGTGTCCCGGCGCCGGCGTCGAGGTCGAAGGCGACCCGGGACACGCGGGCGTCGGAGCCGAGCACGATGTCCAGGCTGCCGCTGACCGGGAACCGCGCGGCGGCGAGCAACTCCATGTGCGGCACGTCCCGTGCGAACCACTCGGGCTGCACGTCGGCGAAACTGATGCTCCCGGTGATGGTGCCGTCGGCGCTGTTGTAACGGGCGCGCGCGTCGAACTGGGCGGTATGGCCGCCGATCTCGAGGTCGAGGGAGGCGGTGGCGGCGATGCCGGTGCCGTCGCGCGAAAAGCTGACGGTGGCGTGCGGCGCGCGCCACGACACGCCCAGCCGCCGGTCGATGAGCGTCAGATCGGCGCCAATAATGCTGACCCGCTTGATATATCCCATCGCCCGCGCCCGGTCGGGCGGCGCCAGGAGGTCGGCGAGCAGCAGCTCCGCCGGCGCGCTCGCGCCGTCGGTCGCCTCGCCGAAGCCGAGCTCGATCCGACCCGCGGCGTCGCGCACCACGCGCACCTTGGGCTCGATGATCTCCAGGCTGGTGGGCGCGACCA
Source organism: Pseudomonadota bacterium (assembly GCA_022563655.1). GTDB lineage: Bacteria > Pseudomonadota > Alphaproteobacteria > JAAXGF01 > JAAXGF01 > JADFMW01. The sequence goes on along the minus strand of JADFMW010000027.1, from coordinate 7,052 downwards.
TGCCGCGCAGCAGCGCCGGTACGCTGAGCGAGATGGATATCTCGGGGGCGGCCGCCGCGATCCCGCCCTCGGCGCCGACGGCTCGCACGTCGAGGAGGCGGATGTCGAGAGTGCGCTCCCAGCCGGCCCAGGTCAGAATGGTGTCCGAGAACTCGACCCGGTAGGGCGAGTCGCTCTGGCGCAGCGCGTCCTCTACGTAGGGGGTGAGAAAACTCAGCGATATCGGCCCGCTGGCGAGGCGCCAGGCGGCGGCGGCCGACACCACCGCCGCCGCGGCGAGGATCGCGGCCAGGGCATGGACGACGACACGGGTGGCCGGGCGGATCACTGCAGTCTTCGAACCGTTCGCGTTGTTGACCGGCACCAGCTGTTCGCGCACTGTGCCCCGATCAGTGGTGGTGCCCAATGACGAACTCCACCTTTGTAGCAGATTTCGCGTTTTTGTCGGAAATTGAGTCGTTGCCCGACCCGGGCGACCCGGCGCGCGCCGCCAACGGCATGGCGCGGTGGCAGACCGCCGGCGCGCAAGCAGACGACGACGCCTTCGCGGCGGCGCTGGCCGCCGACCCCCGGGGCGCGGCGCTGCTGAGCGCGATCTTCGGCAACAGCCCGTTCCTTACGCGGTGCGTTCTTCAGGAGATCGGCTTCTTCCGCCGGCTCGTGGCCCAAGGGCCCGACGCCTGCGTCGAGGCGCTGCTGGCGGAGCTCGGCGGGGCCGACGGCGACAGCGAGGGGTTGAGGCGAAGGTTGCGCCTCGCGCGCCGCCGGGTGGCGCTGACCGTCGCCGTCGCCGACCTCGCCGGAGTCTGGCCGCTCGAGCGCGTCTGCGGGGCGCTCACCCGCTTCGCCGAGGCGGTGCTCGGCCAGGCGGTCGCGCACCTGTTGCGCGCCGCCGCCGCCGCCGGCGAGCTCCGCCTGGCCGATCCCGACGACCCACAGGCGGGCAGCGGCCTCGTGGTGCTCGGGCTCGGCAAGCTGGGGGCCGACGAGCTCAACTACTCGAGCGACATCGACCTCATGGTGCTGTACGACCCGTCGGTCGTCGACTACACCGGCCGTGATGGGCCGCAGGCCTGCTTCGTCCGGCTCACCCGCGGCTTGGTGCGGTTGCTCGAGGAACGCACCGGCGACGGTTACGTGTTCCGCACCGACTTCAGGCTCAGGCCCGATCCCGGAGCGACGCCGCTGGCGCTGTCGGTCGAGGCGGCGGAGACCTACTACGAGAGTCTCGGCCAGAACTGGGAACGGGCGGCGATGATCAAGGCCCGGCCGGTGGCCGGCGACCGCGCCGTCGGCGAGATGTTCCTGAGCGCGCTGGCGCCGTTCATCTGGCGCAAGCACCTCGACTTCGCCGCGATCGAGGACATCCACTCGATCAAGCGTCAGATCCACGCCCATCACGGCGGCGCCAAGGTCGCGGTCAACGGCCATAACATCAAGCTGGGGCGCGGCGGTATCCGCGAGATCGAGTTCTTCGTCCAAACCCAGCAGCTGATCTGGGGCGGCCGTGATCCGACGCTCAGGCGCAGGGCCACATGCGAGGCGCTGCAGGCGCTCGCCGCCGCCGGGCGCATCGAGCAATCGGCGGCCGACGAATTGGCCGCGGCCTACCGCTTTTTGCGCCGGGTCGAGCATCGGCTGCAGATGATCAACGACGCGCAGACCCATACCGTGCCGCGGTCCCCGGGCGAGGTGGCGGCGCTGGCGGTGTTCCTCGGCCACGCCGACGGCGACGCCTTCGTCGCGGCGCTCACCGAACGGCTCAGTCTGGTCGAGCGCCGCTACGCCGAGCTGTTCGAGGAAGCGCCGCCGCTCGCGCCGACCGGCAGCCTGGCGTTCACCGGCGTCGAGGACGACCCCGATACCCTCGCCACCCTGCACGAGATGGGCTTCCGTGACGGCGCCGCGGTGGGAGCGATGGTGCGAAGCTGGCACCACGGCCGTTTCCGCGCCATGCGCAGCACCCGCGCGCGCGAGTTGCTGACCGAGCTGATGCCGACGCTGTTGGGCGCCTTCGCCAAGACCGTCAACCCCGACGCGGCGCTATTGCGCTTCAACGACTTCCTGTCACGGCTGCCGGCGGGGGTGCAGCTGTTCTCGCTGTTCTACGCCAACCCCGGGCTGCTCGATCTGGTCGCCGAGGTGATCGGCGGCGCGCCGCGCCTGGCCGATCGTCTCAGCCATAATCCCGGGCTGTTGGACGGGGTGCTGAGCGGCGACCTCTCCGATCCGCCGCCCGACGCCGAGACGCTCGCCGCCGAACTCGACGGCGCGATGGCACGGGCGCGCGACTACGAGGACGTCCTCGACATCGCGCGGCGCCGGGCCCACGATCGCGAGTTCCTGGTGGGGGTGCGGATGCTGTGCGAGCCCCGGCAGGCCGACCGCGCCGGGGCGGCGCTCGCCGATATCGCCGAGGCCGTGCTGCGGGCGCTCAAGCCGCGGGTCGAGGACGCCTTCGCCGCCGTCCACGGGCGCATCCCCGGCGGCGAGTTCGCCATTCTCGGCCTGGGAAACCTGGGCGGACGCGAGATGACGGTCGCCTCCGACCTCGACCTCATCTTCATTTACACCAGCCCGGCCGAGGGTCTGGTCTCCGACGGCGCCAAGGCGTTATCGACGAACCACTACTTCGTGCGCCTGAGCCAGCGCTTCATCAACGCCGTCGGCGCGCTGACCAGCGAAGGCCGGCTTTACGAGATCGACATGCGGCTCAGGCCCTCGGGCAAGGCGGGGCCGCTCGCTTCGGAGATCGGCAGCTTCATCCGTTACCAACGCGAGAACGCCTGGACCTGGGAGCACATGGCGCTGACGCGGGCGCGCGTCATCGCCGCGCCGGCGGCGCTCGCCGGCCGCTTGAGGCAGTCGATCCGCGAGGTGCTGGCGCAGCCGCGCGACGCCGCCCGGCTGGTGGCCGACGTCGCCGCTATGCGCCGGCGCATCGAGGCCGCGCACCACACCGAGATCCCATGGAAGGTCAAATACGTGCGCGGCGGCCTGATCGACCTCGAGTTCATCGCCGAGTACCTGCAGCTGCGCCACGCGGCGGAGCATCCCGAGGCGCTGTCGCCCAACACCCTCGACGCGTTCAAGCGCCTCGGCGCGGCCGGCGTGTTGCCCGCGGACGACGCGGAGATTCTGGTCGAGGCGACGCGCATGATGCGCAGCGTGCAGGGAATGCTGCGTCTTGCCATCGGCGGCGCCCGGGTCGAGGACGAGGCGCCCGAAGCACTGCGCGCGGCGCTCGCGCGCAGTGCCGGCGCGGCCGACTTCGCCGAGCTGAAGGACAAGCTGCTGGCGACCCAAGCCCAGGTGCGCCGCCTGTTCGCGCACGTGATCGGCGAGCCGGGCGAGGCATCGCCGCGCTAGCGCGGCAACGGGGCCGCCCGTGGTCCGCGGCGCGCTCAGTCGGAGAGCAGGCGCCGTCGCTCCTCGTACTCTTCCTTGTCGATCTCGCCGCGGGCGAAGCGCGCCTTGAGGATGTCGAGCGGCGCCTTGCCGGGCGGGGCCAAATCCGTCGCGCGCGCGCCGCCCCCGAGCCAGCGGACGAGCAGCACCACCAAGGCGACAATCGCCGCGATGACAACGATCATCATGAGCGGACCGAAGATCATCCAACCCCAGCCTCCGCCATGGCCCCACATGTGCGAACTGTCCCACCCGCCCGGCGCCTGACCGTTGGCGTAGGCCTGCGACAGCGCGAAAATCAGCGACAGAAGCACCACCACGCATGCGATCCGTCTCGTCATGATCCTTCTCCTTCTCCACCGCGCACGGCTACTTGCGTGAACCGCGCGGACGTACACCCCGGTGCGGCATGCTAGCATTTCGCACACAGAGCCCCGCTTCTCACTCCCAGTGAAACCTGGGGGAAAGCGGCTGAATTGTATATAACGAAATGGCTTCCTTGCCGTGGTCGTGGGGATAACTCGCGGGACAACCATGGCGGAACGCATTCGCTAAGTTATTGTGATTCTTATTGTTTTTCTGGCGAAGACCTCGTAATTTGACCCTTCGCCGGCGCTGCGAGGCCGCTACTCGGAACGTCGCCACGGCGCCGGCAGAGGCAAGCCCGACGGCGGGATTTGCAGCCTCGGCTGTTACGCACGATAGTACCGATTGGAGCTGACGGAGTGATTTGATCGTGCCGCGGGGAGGGCGCGCGAACATGGCCGATAACGTCGGCACCTTGTTCCCGGCGACGCCGGGTCGCTCGCCGTCGCGGCGGCAGGGTTCGGCCGGGATCCTGCCGTCCCAGGTGATCAAGGAGCTGATTCGCAGCCGCGAGATACAGGCGGCCGCCGAGATCGCGGACCGCCAGATCCAGCCCGCCAGCATCGACCTCAGGTTGGGGACGACGGCGTACCGTATCCGGGCGAGCTTCCTGCCCGGCGAAGGCGCCACGGTAGAAGAGAAAATAGATCGGTTCGGGATGCACGAGATCGATCTGACCAACGGCGCCGTGTTGGAAAAGGGCTGCGTCTACATCGTCCGCCTCATCGAGGCGCTGAAGCTTTCCAGCCGCATATCCGGCGTGGCCAACCCGAAAAGCTCGACCGGCAGGCTGGACGTCTTCACCCGGTTGATCACGAACAACGCCGCCGAGTTCGACCGCGTCAAGAGCGGCTACGAGGGACCGCTCTATGCGGAGATTTCGCCGCGCGCCTTCAGCATTCTGGTGCGCAAGGGATCGCGCCTCAACCAGATGCGGTTCCGCCGCGGCAACCCGTCGTACTCCGATGCGTCATTGCGGCGATTGCACGAACAGGTGCGCCTCGTTCATTCCGAGACCGGCGGGGAAAACATATCCGGGGGGATCGCCGTCAGCGTCGACCTCAGGGGCAAGGACACCGACGGACTGATCGGATACAAGGCAAGAAAACATGCCGATGTCATCGATATAGATAAAGTAAACCATTACGACCCGATCGAGTTCTGGGAGCCCGTGCGGGCGCGGGGCGGGCGCGGCATTATCCTCGATCCGGACGACTTTCATCTCCTGGGCTCGAAGGAGCCGGTCACGGTGCCGCCCGACCACGCCGCCGAAATGGTCGCCTACGACACCCTGGTCGGCGAGTTCCGCGTCCACTACGCCGGTTTCTTCGACCCCGGATTCGGATTTTCCGCGGACGGCGCCAGCGGCACGCGCGCGGTGCTCGAGGTCCGCTCGCACGAGGTGCCATTCTACGTCGAAGACGGGCAGGTCGTCGGGCGGCTGATTTACGAGCGGCTCACGGATCAGCCCGACAAGCTGTACGGCCCGGGCATCGGCTCGTCGTACCAGACGCAGGTCCTTGCGCTCAGCAAGCAGTTCAAAAGATAGCGCGAGAGAGGCCTCGGCGATCCGGTCGGGGGGCGATCTCCTGGCCCGCCGGGCGGCTCGGCCTCCCGAGTGACCCGGGCGCCGCTATCGCCGGCAGCGACCCAGCACCGCGGCCAAGCAAATCTTCATCTCCCTTCCCCCTCCGCCGGCGCGCGGACCTGGGCGGCGATCCATGCGCCGAACCGAAAGCCGCCGGCTGACGTCTGACGGATACCCGGATGCCGGGGTAGGCAGCACACGCAGCGGACCAGGACAGGTTCGGCCCGGTCGGGGTGACGTATCAGACTCCGCGCCGGGCGCGGCCAGGAGGCGCGGCAAATCCTCCCCGACGCCCGGTCCAAAAAAATACACTCCGACCCCAATTTAGGTAGGCGCACGATCTGCAAGAAATTGCACTCCGACCCCATTTGTGCTGGACATCCTATGGTGCGACACCCCACGACGACGGGCGCCCCATGCGACGCGGCGGCGCGTCCTTGACGCGGCCGCCAAATGAACTATTATCTATTCAATTGAATAGATATTCATGATATAGCAAATGACGCGTTCTTCCCGGTGCCGAGTTCATGGCAGGATGCGAGGCGCGTCCCGACGAGGCTTTCGCGCGCCGGGGTTGCGCGCCTGGGGTTGCGATGCTGGATGAAGGGCAGACGGCCGAGCTGGCCGAGGTGTTCCACTTGCTGGGCGATGCGACGCGGCTGCGCCTCGTGCTCGCCTGCCTCGCCGCGCCGGTCTCGGTCTCGGAGCTGGCCGAGCGGGTGGGCGCGTCGCCGTCGCTGGTGAGCCACCATCTGCGCCTGCTGCGCGCCGCGCGCATCGTGCGCGCCGAGCGCCGCGGCAAGCAGGTGTTCTACTCGGCGGCCGACGCGCACATCCGTGCCGTGCTGACCGACATGGTCGAGCACGTCACCGAGCCGGCCGAGCCCGAGTGATGCCCGAGTGATGCCCGAGTGATGCCCGAGTGATGGACGCCTGCCCCACCCCCGTGCTTGACCCCGAAGCAGGCGCCGAAGCAGGCGCCGAAGCAGCCGACGGTCTCCTGGCGCGCCAGCGGCGCGTGTTGCGCGTCGTGCTGGCCATCAACGCGGCGATGTTCGTCATCGAGATCGTCTCGGGCTGGTACGCGGGCTCGACCGCGCTGCTCGCCGACGCGCTCGACTTCCTCGCCGATTCGGCGAGCTACGCTCTCACGCTTTTCGTCATCGCCAAATCGGACCGCTGGAAGGCTTCCGCCGCGCTCGCCAAGGGCGCGGGCATGGGCGTGTTCGGCCTGTGGCTGCTGGGCGAGACGGTGCGCCGCGCGTTCGACCCGGCCGTGCCCGACGCCGTGGTGATGGGCGGCGTCGGCGTGCTCGCGCTGGCGGCCAACGTGATCTCGGCGGTGCTCCTGTTCTGGCACCGCGGCGACGACCTCAACATGCGCTCGGTATGGCTGTGCAGCCGCAACGACGCGCTCGCCAACCTCGCGCTGCTCGCCGCCGCGGGAGGCGTGTTCGCCACCGCGACCGCCTGGCCCGATCTGATCGCCGGCGGCCTGATCGTCGGCCTCGAGCTCTCGGCGGCCTGGACGATCGTGCGCCAGGCCACCCGCGAGCTGCGCGCGGCGCACGCCGCGGCGCGGGGCTGATCGCGCCCGCCGTAGGTCGCCGGCTTAGCCCGCATTTGCCGCACCTCGGGCACCGACCCGCCGCGGCGCCGGATCGCCCGCGTCCGGGTGCGGGCGAAGGCG